>JAPLWU010000067.1 GCA_026396425.1 Microcaldota archaeon
ATTTTGGCGCATTCGAGGATGCGCTTCGAAAAAGAAAAGGATACGGTTCTCGTTACGATTATGCACGCCAACAACGAGATTGGCTCGATTCAGCCGATTGCCGAAATGGTGGGAATCGCGCACGAGAATGGCGCCCTCTTCCATACCGATGCAGTGCAGAGCGTCGGGAAAATAGACACGAACGTGAAAACCCTTGGCGTGGATATGCTTTCCCTTTCGGGCCATAAAATACACGGGCCGAAAGGGGTTGCCGCATTGTATGTGCGGAAAGGCACGAAAATCGAGCCCATAATCCGCGGGGGGGGCCACGAGTGGAATCTCCGCTCAGGAACGGAAAACGTTCCGGGAATCGCGGGAATGGGAAAGGCGATTGAAATGTGCGAGGAGTTCAGGCGAAAAGGCGGAATGGAAAACGTGAAAAAAATGCGGGATGCGCTCATGAAAGGCGCGCTGGCGATTCCGGACTCCATGCTGAACGGCGGGAGGGAGAAGCGCCTTCCCAACAACGCCAACTTCAGCTTCGAGTTCATAGAGGGCGAGGGGCTTTTGTTATTGCTGGATTCGAAAGGAATGCGGGTTTCAACAGGTTCTGCATGCTCTTCGCACTCGCTAAAACCATCGCATGTCCTGCTTGCAATAGGCAGGAACCACGAGCAGGCGCACGGCTCGGTGAGGATAACCCTTTCGAGGTACAACACGATGGACGAGGTAAACTATGTGCTGGAAGAATTGCCCAAGGCGGTTGAACGCCTGCGCGAAATATCGCCTTTCAAGAAAAGCGCCGAAATAAAAGATTTCGAGAAGAAATACGCAACAAACGAGGACGAACACGAACATTGAAAAAATGATGAATTCGACTTCGAGAACTCGAGATGAATGCGCAACTGATGAGGAAGGACACGAAAGTTGATAAAATAAATGAACCGGACTTCGAGAACTCGGGAAGAAATACACGACTGGCGAGGAGGGGCATGCGCGGGGACACGAAAGCCGATAAAACGAATGGTTGGATTTCGAGAACTCGGGAAGAAATACGCCATGGATGAGGACGGACGCGAGGGGCGTAGGCGTCGAGGGCATTTGAGGATGAAAGCCATGAGCATGTACACTGAGAAAGTCATGGACCATTTCATGCACCCGAGGAACATGGGCGAGATTAGCGACGCTGATGGGGTTGGGAGAGTGGGCAATCCGATCTGCGGTGATGTCATGTACGTTTACATAAAAGTGAAGGACGACCGCCTTGCGGACATAAAATTCAAGACCATGGGCTGCGCTTCCGCGATTGCCACGAGCAGCATCATAACCGAAATGGCGAGGGGCAAGACGCTCGACGAGGCGCTCAAAATAACCAGGGATGACGTTGCAAAGGAGCTAGGCGGGCTCCCGCCAATAAAGATGCACTGCTCCAACCTTGCGGCTGACGCACTGAAGAAGGCGATAGAGGACTATAGGAGCAGGAAAAAATAATGCGAGTCGGGCCGAGAGGTGGTTGGGCAGGAAAAACTAGGCATGCTGGTTGAGGAAGGAGCAGGAAGGACTAGGCATGTTGATTGGGGAGGAAGCAGGAAAAATAATGCGAGTAGGTTGGCGGGATTGGGCTGGTTTTTGTGGTCGGAATTTTGGAGGGGATTCTTCTCGGAATCCTGCAGGGCATAACCGAATGGCTGCCGATTTCGAGTTCCGGGCATTTGGCGCTTGCCCAACATTATTTTGGCGTGGCCGCGCCGGTAAGTTTCGACATTTTCCTGCATGTTGGCACGCTGATTGCAGTTTGCGCTTATTTCCGGGACGACATTGCGGGATTTGCCGGGAAAACAGGGCTCTGGATTAACGTACTTATCGCCCTCGTTCCAACCGCCATAATCGGCTTCGCATTCAAGGATTTTTTTGAGTCCATGTTCTCCAGCCCAACTTATATTGCCGGCGCCTTGGCCATTACAGGGATTTGGCTGCTGATAACGAGGAATGCAAACGGGAAGGGGCATGTGGACGGGGCGAGGGCCTTTATCATCGGCATCGCGCAGGGAATCGCGGTTGCGCCGGGAATTTCGAGGAGCGGGGCAACGATTGGCGCGGGAATGCTGATGGGGATTGAAAGAACGGAGGCTGCCCGCTTCTCATTTATTGCGGCGATACCCGCGGTAATCGGGGCTGGCGCATACGAGGCCATTGCAGGAGCTCGCGGGGCGGTTGGAGCTGGCGCATATGAGGCCGTTGCCGGGCTTGGGGTTCTCGGCGCAAATGGGGCTGGAGCTTACGGGGCGGTTGGCGAAACGCTTATTTTGGATGCGGGAACGGTTGCGGGAGTCGTCGTCGCCGCGATTGTCGGCTATCTGACCATCGGCCTCCTCATGCGCGTGGTCGAGAGGGGGAAATTCTGGTGGTTTGGCGTCTACTGCCTGGCGCTCGCTGGGATAGTTTTTATTATTTGAGCTGCCAAACCCTTCTCATGCGCGCAATTCTCGTTGATGTCGACTATGTGACGAAGGGCGAGCGGGCGCGCATCCGGCTCATGCTCAAAAAGAAGAAAATGTTCCGGATGTTCGACGATTCTTTCGAACCTTATTTTTACCTGATGCCCAAAGGCGACGAATCCGAGACTGCCGAAAAACTCAAGGGATTGGAAGTCGAGGAGCGGGGGAGGAAGGCGAGGATAACCAAAGTCGAGAAGGTGCAGAAGGAGCTGCGCGGAATGCCAGTCACGGCCCTCAAAATCACGTGCTCGCATCCGTGGGACGTTGCGGCGATTAGGGAGAAAGTGAAAGAGTTCGGCGAGCCCCACGAGCACAGGATACCTTTCGCCAGAAGGTACATGATTGACAGGGGGCTTTCGCCCTTCACTTGGGTGGAATTCGAAAAGAATGGGAGGATGGCCTCGAACGTCCGGTCGGCGGGCGATGCGCCCTTCAATCTCAAAACCCTCTCCTTTGACATCGAGACCTACAACCCGCAGGGCATGCCGAGGGAGAAGAAGGACCCGGTAATAATGATTAGTTATGCCTGTGAGGGGGGAGACGGGGGAGTAATAACGCATAGGCCAACTGAAAGAAAATTCGAGAAGTTGGTCGTGGATGAGAAGGCTGCGCTCGAGGAGTTCGTGAGGGTTGTGAAAAGGACCGATGCCGAGCTTCTTTTTGGCTACAATTCCGCATCGTTCGACCTGCCGTATTTGAAGGCGAGGGCGGAAGCGAATGGAGTTAAGCTCGCGCTGGGGCGCGACGGCTCGGATTTCAAGGCGACCAGGCGGGGCATGTACAACGGCGCGCGCATTATCGGCAGGCTGCACGTGGATTTATACCCCGTTGTCAGGTTTCTCGGGATAATCGGAACCCTGAAGATTTACGATTTCACGCTCCGCAACGCCTACTCGGAGATAATGGGGAAGGAAAAAATCAAGGTCGACAAGCTGGCGATTTGGAAAATGTGGGACGACGGGGAGGAGAGGAAAAAGCTCGCCGATTATTCCATGAGCGACGCGCAGGCAACGCTCGAGTTGGGCAGGGCGGTGCTGCCCATGGAAGTCGAGCTTAGCAAGATAGTCCGGGCCCCCCTATTGGATGTTTGCGGTATTTCAACAGGTCAGCTGGTTGAGTTATTGCTCACAGCGAGGTCGCACTCCGATAACGTCATCGTTCCCAACAGGCCGGGCGAGGAGGAGGTGCGCAGGCGCGAGATGAGCTTCCTCAAGGGGGCTTACGTGAAGATGCCGAAGCCGGGCATATACGAAGACATCGCGGTCTTCGACTTCCGGGGATTGTACCCGTCAATCATCTGCTCGCACAACATCGACCCGTTCACCATAAACTGCGGCTGCTGCGCAAAGGAGGAGGCCCACGTCTCGCCCACCGGCGACTATTTCTGCAAGAAGAAGCAGGGGCTCATTCCGAAAGTTCTCGGGGAGCTTGTTGCAAAAAGGGGCGAGATGAAAAGGGAAATGAAAACGCTCGACAGGGCCGGCGATGAATACCGCATGCTCGACGCGAGGCAGCAGGCCTTCAAGATTCTCGCCAACAGCTTCTACGGGATGCTCGGCTACGCGCGCTCGAGGTGGTATTCCCTGCAGGCCGGAGAGAGTGTCACGGCCTTCGGAAGGCGGTACATACAGGATACGGCGAAGAAGGCCGAGGACGAGGGGTACGAGGTCCTTTATATTGACACAGATTCGCTTTTTTTGCTCATGAAGGGAGGGAAGCGCGAGGATGTTCTCGAATTCATGAAAAAAGTGAATGCCGGGTTGCCGGGCAACATGGAGCTTGAGCTCGAGGGATTTTACAAACGGGGGGTATTCGTGGCCAAAAAAGTCGCGAAGGACGAGGACGCGAAAGGGGCCAAGAAAAAATACGCCATGATTGACGGCGAGGGGAACATAAAGATACGGGGATTCGAGCTCGTGCGCCGCGACTGGTCGGACATCGCAAAGAAGACGCAGAGGAGCGTGCTCGAGGCCATACTCAAGGACGGGAGCAAGGAGAAGGCCGTGCGAATCGTAAAGGAAACGGTCGACAGACTGAGGGCCGGGGAAGTTCCGTTGGAGGAGTTGGTCATCCACACCCAGCTGAAGAAGAGCATCGGGAGTTACGAGATCAAGAGCCCGGAATTGAGCGCGGCCAAGAAGGCGGTTGCCGGAGGGATGAAATACGACGTCGGCTCGATGGTCGGCTATGTCATAACGAGGAGCGGCAAGACGATATCGGACAAGGCGCGCGTGCTGGAGATGGCAACTGATTATGATGCCGGCTACTACATAGACCACCAGGTGCTCCCGTCGGTCCTCAAAATACTGAAGGAGCTGGGCTATGACGAGGACGACCTGAAGCTGCCGGGAACGCAGAGCAGCCTTGGTGAGTTCTGATGATAAGCGCAATTTTCTTCGATTTGGACAATACGCTCTTCCCCACGAACGAGTTCGCCGAAAAGGCGAGGAGGAAGGCCATAAACGCGATGATACGGGAGGGGCTCCCCCTGAAAAAAGAGGAGGCCTATGCCAGACTTTTGAGGATAATAAAAAAATTCGGCTCGAATTACGGCCACCAGTTCGACGTGCTCGTGCGCGGGGCGCTCGGAAAAAACAGCGCGAGGATAGTCGCCGCGGGCATAGCGGCCTACCACGACTCGAAATCGGAAATAAAAACCTTCGAGGGAGTTGGTGGGACTCTGACGAAGCTCAGGCGGGGGGGCCACAAACTGTTCGTCGTTTCCGAGGGAATGCCCGTAAAGCAGTGGGATAAACTGATACGGCTGGGGCTGAAGGACGAGTTCGACGGGGTTTTCGTGACCGGGAGCGGGAGGAAGAACAGGAAGTTCTACGAAAGCGTGCTGGAGAAGGGGGGCGCGCGCGCCTGCGAGTCGCTGATGGTCGGGGACAGGTGCGACAGGGACATGGAGCCGGCCAAGGCCGCGGGGATGCTTGCGTGCCAGGCGGTTTTCACGGGCCAGCCGAGATGCAAAAAAGCGGATTTCGCGATAAAAAAATTCGAAGAGTTATGCGGACTCGTCGAAAGGGTTGGATAATGTGATTTTATGGAAAACAACAAAGGGAAAGTGAAGGATGGGGTGGAAGGGGACGGGGATGGAGAGGACGTGGACGAAATAGGGCTCTACGAGAAGGCCGGGGCGGTCGCCTTCGAGGCCCTGAAAAAGGGCGCGAAAATGGCAAAGCCCGGCGTAAAACTTCTCGAGATTGCGGAAAAAATCGAAAAGGGGATAGTTGAAAGCGGAGCTGGCATCGGTTTCCCGGTGAATTTGTCGCTCAATGAAAACGCGGCGCATTACACACCGAAGTTTGACGACGACTTGGCAATCGGGGAGAAAGACGTGCTAAAAATCGACGTGGGAACGCACGTCGAAGGCTACATTGGGGACTGCGCGCTCACGCTCGACTTTTCCGGCGAGAATGGAAAGCTGGTCGAGGCGGGGGCGAATGCCCTCGAGGCGGCGGTCGCGTTCATAAGGCCGGGAAAAAAGACCGGCGAGGTTGGGGCGGTTATTGAGGAGGAGATACGCAAACTTGGCTTCCGCCCAGTCGAAAACCTGACTGGCCATTACCTGGCGAAATTCAAGCTGCACGCCGGCGGCGAGATTCCGAACGTTGCGCGCGCCGGCGGGTTTGAGATTGAGGAAGGCGACGTGTTCGCAATCGAGCCCTTCGCGAGTACCGGAGCCGGCTATGTGGCGGAGGCGGGCCTCGTGGAAATCTTCGAGCTGATTGAAAAACGGCCGATGCGCCAGCGCGAGGCGAGAAAAATCCTGGATTACGCGGAAACCAGGTTCAGGGGACTGCCTTTCGCCGAGAGGTGGCTGCACTCCGAGTTCGGCTCGGGCCTGATGATGCGCTCGGCACTGAGGGAGCTCGTGCTTTCCGGCTCGCTCCACCAATACCCGGTTCTGCACGACAAGAAAGGAAGCCTTGTCTCGCAGAGCGAGTATACCGTGGTTGTGGAAAAAGACGGCGCAAGAATCCTGACGAAATAAGAAAATGCCTTTCGAACTAAACAATGGCGTTCGAGTTCGGTTTTTGTTGAAGCGGATAGTCCACGAGTGCTGACGGGATGATGACGTTCTGGGCGAGAGGCGGAGTATTCGTGGCGAGCGCTAACGGAATAGATAATGCTTGGCTCTTTTTCACTCAATCAGTTCTTCGGACTTGAAGAGCCTTTCGCAGAAGGCGCATCTCGCCTTGTCGGCTTCTACTATGAAAACGGACTCGATATTCTCGGTATTCGTTATGCATTTTGGATTGGGGCATTTGACGACTCCGACCAGCTTCGAGTGGAGCTTCACGTGCCTCTTCTCGATGACTTTCGAGTTCTGGATGAGGTTGACGGTGGCGTCCGGGGCGATGAGCGCTATCTTGTCCATGAGCTTCTCGTTGAGGAGCTTGCCCTCGACTTTTACGATGTCCTTCCTGCCCATCTTGTTGCTCGGCACATTCATGACCAGCGCGACCCTCGAATGGTATTCGGCTGCTATCTCGAGGATTTCGAGCACGCGCAGGCCCTTGCCGTGGCGGATGTGGTCTATCACGGTTCCGGATTCGATTTCCTCGACGGTTAACATTTTCACACTTCCTTGCCGGGCGGCCTTCACGCCTTGCCGAGCAATTTCATTATCACGGCCATCCTTATCGGCACTCCGAACTTGGCCTGCTCGAAATAGCGGGCATTGGGGCTCGCGTCGACTTCCGGCGCTATCTCGTCGATTTTGGGGAGCGGGTGGAGAATCACCATCTCGGGCTTGGCGCCCTTGAGGTTCTCCCCGGTAATCCTGAACTCCTTCTGCACCTTCTCGGCCTCATACGGGTCCGCGAACCTCTCCTTCTGTATCCTGCAGACGTAGAGGACGTCGCAGTCCGAGAAGTCCATGGCATTCGTCTCGCTCACGGAAGCCGAGAACCTGCTCTTCACCTCGGAAATCACAGCCTTGTCCATCTCGAGGCCCTTAGGCGATACGAGCGTCACGTTTGCCCCGAACATTCCTAGGCCGTAAAGCAGGGAGCGCATCGTTCTCGCATATTTCAAATCCCCCACGAGGCACACGTTCGTCTTTTCGATTCTCTTCTTGAACCTGCGTATCGAGTATAAATCGATTAGCGTCTGGGTCGGGTGCTGGTTGCCTCCATCTCCGGCATTTACGACGGGGCGCTCGGCCACGTCGGCTGCGAGGCGGGCCGAGCCCTCGAGCTTGTGCCTTATGACAATCAAATCGCAGTAGCCGTCCATTGTCCTTATTGTGTCGATGAAGGTCTCGCCCTTTGCGGCTGAGGTCGTGCTTATGTCCTCAAGGCTGAGCACGTCTGCGCCGAGCCTTGCCGCAGCCGATTGGAAAGAGAAGCGCGTGCGGGTGCTCGGCTCGAAAAAGAGAGTTGCGATGACCGCGTTCTTTAGGGGCTTTGAGTCGGAGGCGAGCCGCTTGTCCATTTTGTCCGTTAGTTCGAAGAGTTCTTCTATCTCTTCCCTCGCCAAGTCGCGTATAGAAATAAGATCCTTTCCTCCCATGCCAACCCAACACCTTGTATAAAATCGTTTATATAAACGTTTCTCCCAAAGCCACAGCATGGCTCCAAAATCCGGAAGGCTCATCGTTTTCGAGGGAATAGACGGCTCAGGAAAGGGTACACAGGCAAAAATTCTGGAGGGGGAGCTTCGCAGGCATGGGGTTCGCTGCTCGACTTACGCTTATCCTGATGACAAAGGGGAAGCCGGGGCGCTGCTCCGCCGGTTCCTCAAGGGCGAGTTCGAGCTCTCGGTTGAGGAGCAGTTTTTGCTTTACGCGCTCGACATTTTGAAGGACCAGAAAGAAATCGAAGCGAAACTCGCAAAAACAGAGGTTGTAATTCTCGAAAGGTATGTTACCTCTACAATTGCTTACCAATGCTCGCGAGGCCATGGACTGCGAAAAGCCCTCGAACTTGTTAAATTGTTTGGTTTCGTTTCTCCTGACTTGGTGATTTGGCTCAACATCAGGCCGGGCGGCTCGATAAAAAGGAAAATAAGGCAGAACGGACATGGGAAATTGGAGAGGTTCGAGAAAGAGAAAAAATTCCTCGGGAAAGTTAATGAGGCGTACGGAAAGTTGTCGGGAATGCGCGCAATTTCCAAGAAATGGCTGAGGATAGATGGAAGGAAAAACAAAAAAGAAATCGCGAAGGAAGCTTGGGCTTCCGTCTCTTCCCTTTAGTACTCCTTCTCGCCTATCGGTATTCCGTCAGTTCTTTTCGCTAGTATTCCCTTCTCAGGAACCCGTAGGTTATTATTGCGACACAGCCCGCCAGCAGGCTTCCGCCAAGCATCGGGTTTTGTATATATGTGTAGCCTTCGCCTATCGCGGCCACCTGTCGCTTCATTTTTGTCGGGGTAGTTGAGGGCGGTTGTGGTGCGATGCAGTTGCCACCACTGCACCTGTATTGGCAGTAGGTAGAGTTTATCAGAGAGCAGTTCTCGAGCTGGTATGCCTTGTGGGTCGAGTCGGAGCAAAGCCAGCCGGTGGCGCACGTCGGGGGCGAACACTCCCCATTCAGGCATCCATATTGGCAGAGGGTCGAATTTGTCAGAGAGCAGTCGGCAAGTCGATACGCCTTGGTGTATTGACTCTCGCAAATCCATCGTTCAGAGCATTGCACTGGGGGGCTGTTACACGCTCCGTTTGAGCAGCCGTATGGGCAAACTGAATAGTTCACAACCGAGCAGTCGGGGTTCTTGTATGCCCTGATCGTGCTGTTGACGCAGAACCAGCCCGGAGTGCAGTTCTGCGGGGGGCTGTTACACGCCCCGTTCGAGCAGCCAAATGGGCAGTAGGTCGAGTTCATCAGCGAGCAGTTAGCAAGCTGGTATTTTTTGTAGCTTCCGTCGCAAATCCAGCCAACCGTGCAGTTCGGCGGCGGGTTGTTGCACACTCCGCCCGAGCAGCCATACGCGCAATAAGTGTAGTTCATCAGGCTGCAGTTCTGCAGTTGATACGCACTGTAATTTCCATTGCAAACCCATCCCTGGGTGCAGTTGTCCGCAAACGCCACGCCGACTAGCACAAGCGCGGCAAGCAATATCAAACTGTTCCGCATTTCAATCACCTCGAAACCAGTGCATTGATTATGGCGAAGGAGGTATATAAACGCTTCTGACAACTAGCGAGGGGAAATAAAAAATAATAAAGGAGGGAAAGCGCCCGCTATTTCTTCTTCATGAAGAAGAGATAGTAGATGCCTACCAACGCCAGAATTATGAGAGCAACGACGACCCAGTCCATCATTTCTCCCATGCCCAGCACTCCTGCCGCGGCCATTGTCGCCTTCTTCTCGGGCTTTGTCGGTGTAGTGGGTTTTGCCTGGCATGCGCCGTTGGAGCAGCCGTAGTCGCAGGTCGTATTAGTCGCTGTGCAGTTGCAGCTCGTGCATGATTTTACTTTGCCGTAGCATGTGCAGCCGGCAGTGCATGGACACGAGATGGTAACGTTCGTGCTGCAGTTGAAGCTGTAGTTGCCATCGGTCAAAAATGCGGATACGTAACCAGAACCCGCGTGGTTCTGCGCAGTAAACGTGCCGCTAGTCCATACTCCTTCTTGCACGGCAATGCCGACGTTGGTTTCGAACTCAACCGATTCTTCGCCGGGGAAGCCCCCGCACTGAATTGGCGACGTCTGGTAGTCCCAGCAACCGACGGACAGGCTGGTTGATTCTCCTGGAAGAAGCTGACTCTTGCCTACGCTTAAATAGCACTGGCTCACCGGGTAACTGCACTCTATTACCTCGACCTTGTAGTTGTTTGTCTCGTTTGATTCGTTCACGTTATTGAAATAGTCCGCAACTACGTAGAGGGGATATGTGCCTGCGCCCGGACAGTCAAAGGTGAGGACATCGACCTGGTATCCGGTGTAGTTTAACGGCGGAATAGTGAAGCACTCCGTTCCATTTGTGCCGTTTCCGTAAAGATCTCCGGACACACACGTTATCGAAGAACTGGCTGTTGACGAGCCAAAGTTCCCAGTTGTAACTAGTACTGATGTTGGAACCCCAACGTATCCCACGGTCTCTTCCGCATAGGCGCCTGCCTGTAAGTCGGGGAGGGCATATGCAACTAAGCTCGCTGCTAGAGTTAGGAGCAAGCCGAAAACGAATATCTTGTTCATCCTTAACCACCTCAAACTGGCTTTTCCTTGTTTTTTTGCACTGACGAACTATTTATATGTTTTGGACGAGAAGCCTATTTCGTGCGCGAGAATCTAATAACTGAAGTGGGCGAGAGCCTTGCGGAAAACGGGTTCGAGGCGTTCTGCTGCTCTAATTCGAGGGCGTGTTTTGACATAGTTGCAAGGCGCGAGCTTGTTTTGCTGATAAAGATTTTGGAGAATATCGATGGCTTCGGCAGGAGGCATGCGACCGAAATCCTCAATATTGCGGCGCTTCTTTCGGGAAGCGGGTATCTGATTGGCGAGAGGACGAAGGAGTTCGAACTGGATGACGGGGTGATGTACGAGAGGTATGGCGTCCCTTCATCAAACTTCGAGACGTTCAGGGAAATCGTTTACGAGAAGAGAATGCCTGAAATGAGGAAGTTCAAGGCCATGTCGGTAATGGTGGACGGCGAGAAATTGCGGGCCGGAAGGGAGAAGCTGGGCCTCAGCCTCGACGAATTGGCTAAAAAGGTTGGTGTTTCGAAAGAAACCCTTTACCGCTACGAGCACGAGATGAGCGGGGCGAGTGAGGAGAATATACGGAGCATCGAAGAGATTGTTGGGGGAGAGGTGAGGCGGGGCGTTAACCCGTTCGAAAAATCGAAGCCCACAGGCGAGTTCGATTTCCACGGCTTCAGGGCGATTGAGACGAGGGCCGCGCCTTTTGAAGTTCTTGGCGAAGGCGCGAGGAGCAGGCTCATGGTCGGCGGCGAGGGCGACATGCGCACGATGGAGAAGAGGGCCAAAATCTATTCGAAAATGGGCGAAATCGTCGATTCATACTCGTGCTTCATGATGTCGAAATCGAAAAGGGATTCCCTGATGGGGATTCCCGTAATAAGGAAGGAGGAGCTTGCCGGATTGGACAAGGCTAGGGAGCTCATAAAACTCATAAAGGAGAGGGGCGAGTGAATGCCGGCAAGGAAAAAGAAAGAAGAGAAAATCGTCGAGGCCAAGATTGTCAGCGAGGAGAAAAAGCCTGCAGCCGCAACGCCCACGTTCTTCCAATACCTCGTTTCATCCGCCCTGGGCGCGCTGGTTGGCGGAATCCCGAGCGGTCTCGTATTCTTTTGCTGCTGCCTCTTCCAGATTTTGGGCGGGTTTGCCGGAGGGGCTGCGTTGAGATTGCAGGTCGGAAGGAGGATAACTACGACTGAAGCGGCCGTGGTTGGGGCCGTCAGCGGGTTTGCGGGCGGGGCCATGCAGGGAGCGATAGAAACCGCGAAGGCAGTTTACCTCCCTGATGCGTTCGGCATTGGCGACTCGACGCTTGTTTTTGCGGGAGTTCTCATGACTGCCGTCTACGTTGCCATTGGGGCGGTTCTCGGAATCGCCGGGGCAATGCTGGCAACGTTGTGGGAGTGAAAAATCATCACTGTCAATAACCCATGGCCCCATAAAACCTGGTCGGAAGTGCGAATCGGTCCTGTTGGCCATGGGTTATTGTTATAAACCCGAACTTCGTAATTTTCACGCGGGCCCGTGGCACAACGGACAGCGCGACTGGCTTCGGACCAGTAGGTTGAGGGTTCGAAAATCCATCCCTTTTCTTTGCGAAAGAAAAGGTCTGGATCAACCCCAAAAGAAAACGAGTTTGGGTCTCGGGACCCACGACTCGAAACTGGAGACTTCGAAAATCCCTCCGGGCCCGTTTTTGTTTTATTTTTCTTGGTTACCGTACCGGGATGTATTTCCTGTAGAGAAGGAGCCTTTTGAGCGGGGATTTGGGAAGCGAGGTTTCGAGGGCGAGCTGCGCGTAATAAAGCGTCGATTTTACGGCCCCCTGCTGCTCGAGCCGCCTCGCGCTCGTGATTACTTTGGGAACCGGGAGATAGACCACGCGGCCGAGCTTCCTAAGCTTCACCGCGAGCGCGCCGTCCTCGAGCGGGGCATTGGGGAATCCGCCCGCTTTTTTGAAGTATTTTTTCGAGACGACCGCGTTGAAGCCCAGGAGCTCGCCCCTCCCGAGCGAGCCCTTGAAGAGCAGGTATTCGTTGCAGATTTCCTCGATTATCCTGAGCTTGGTGCTCTTCTCGTCGAATTCGAAGGCGCACGAGAGGCCCGCGATGCGCGGGTCGCCGAACGCGGGATAGACGGAAGCGACGTAGTTTTTCGGGATTGCCGTATCCGCGTCGATGAAAACGTAGACTTCGCCCTTCGCCGCTTTTGCGCCCTGGTTCCTGCCGAACCAGATGCCGCGTTTTTCGCCAACGATTACCTTGTCGGCGTATTTTTTCGCGATTTCGGCTGTTTTGTCGGTGCTCCCGCCGTCGGAGACGATTATTTCGTAATCGAGGCGGGTGTCCTGCGCCATGACCAGCTTCAGGGTTTTGGCTATGTTGGCCCCCTCATTCAGCGTCGGGACGATTACGGAAACGTCAGTCATGAGTTGCTTTCTGGGGCAAGCGTTTTAAGCGTTTTCAAACGCTAAAATTTCGAGTACCACTTCACGTATTGCTTGTGGTTTCCAACAAAGACGATTCGCTTCTTGCGCTCGCTTTCAAAAATCTCGAAGACGATTCTGTAGCTGCCGACCTCCTCGACGAAAAAGGGAAGGCCGAACCTGAGGTGCCTACCGGAAAGAGGCCCGGCCAGCTGGAGAACCTTCTTCGTTATGCGAAGCTGGACGCTTTTGTCGAAATTCCTGAAGTAAACGTCCCAGCCCTTTGCGAAATCGAGTTCGTAGTCTTCCACGGGGTTCTAAAAGAGGTTTTGGAGTATTTAAGCGTTTTTGGCCTAAGAGAACAAAAAGTGTCCATTTATAACGTGTTTGCAGTTCGCGCGTGCGCGCGTTCGAAGGTTTAGCGGGCCTTTTTGCTGCCCTGCAACTTTTTGAGGTGAGGATATCGCTTAAGAACGTCATCAAGGGATTCCGTTTTCCTTTTGCCCGAGGATATTTCCTCTTCTATCCTCTGCACCTTGCGGACGACTAGCCCGTCCTCGACGCTCTGGATGAGCCTGAACTTGTTGTTGAGCTCGAAAACGCCCATGCGAAGGGCGTCCGTCTTTGAGCGGGCTATGCCAAGCTCAACGGCCCGTTCGAGAACCCTTTCCGGGAAGCCGGTAATTTCGATTGTGGTTTTCATAGTCAAATACCCGTTAAAGAGATAGGCGAACGACTATTAAAGCCTTTTGTTCGAGCCCGGGGCGGGCAAGGCGGGAAAAGCAGCGCGCTATGCGAAAAGGAGCGGGATTACGAAGAAGTCGAAAATTCCCGTGAAGGCGAAGAAGGCGAGCCAGAGCGGTGGGTTCCAGGCGAGAACCTTGCTCCCGTCCAGCGGGAATATTGGGATGAGGTTGAAGAAGGCGAGGAGCATGTTGACGCTCACCCCGTAGTAGACGAGGGTGCCCATGAAAGAGTTGCCCGGAGCCGCTACTGCGGCGAAAAGGCCGAGAACGAAAAAGGCGAATGAAAGCGCGATGTTCATCAGAGGGCCTGCAATGGAGATTATGCCGTTCTGGCGCCTGCTGATGTAGGGCGACATTATGTAGACCGCGCCGGGCGCGGCGAAAACGAAGCCCAAAAACGAAGTGGCGAGCGCGAACATGAGGCCCTGGGGCCACATCTGGTAGACCGCATATGCGCCGTACCTGCGGGCCACGAAGCGGTGGCCCATCTCGTGGAGTGTGAAACCCAGGCCGACGGAGATGATTATTACGATGAAAAGAAGGGCGAAAAGCGCGGCCGTTACGTTCTCGCCCCGCGTGCTTGCAATCGTGAAGGCGAGCGAGATGGCCAGTACCGAAATGAGTATCTGCTGTATCTCCTGCTGCCCTATCCCGAACAAACAAATCACCGTTGAATTAATCCGAGTGCGCCCCTCCTATCCTTTATATCACCGTTATCTCGTGCATCGCGGTTGGCTTGTGCAATATCCTGATTCTTGCAGGGGTTATCAGGCCTTCATAGGCGTCTATCACCCCGTAGCCGAGCGTCCCGTCGCTGAAGGTAATTGGGATTTGGTCGCCCTTCCTCCCGTCCTCCATTGCAACGCACGTACTCGCCCCGAACATGAAGAGCGGACCGGCCGATGCCTGGACCGAGATGAGGCCGTCGCCCCTCTTCACCCCGCGGAGGTAGGGGTAGGCGAACGAAAAGAGCAGCGAGATGGCGAGCGAGGCCGCAACCGGGCGGAGGAGGCCAATCTCTGGGAAAATCGAATAGGCAAGAAGGGCGAGCGCGATTGCAACGACCATTGATTTTATGATGAACCCGAGCATGCGATATCCCCCAAGTTGTGTATCAGTATCTTACCACTACCTTTTCGTCTATTTTGGCGATGCTTTCCATGTCAAAGCTTATCTTGTGGCCTAGAGCGGTCTGCACGAGGATGAGTCCGCGCCTCCTGTCAACGCCCATTATCTTGCCTATGTAGGCGCCTATCTCGTTGAAGACCTCCTTGTTCTCGAGCTTCATCGAAGATGCGACTGCCATGCGTATCGACCTGACTGCCGAGATGGAGACGAACGAGAGCGCTATGCTGGCCATGACTGCAACTACGAAATCCGAGAAATACGCGTCTGCAACGACCCAGTCGCTCGCAACCGTGAAGATGAACCAGAGGATTGCGGTGGTGGAGGCGTACATTGTGTATTTCACCGCCTCGTATTTCCTGTTCTCATGGAGGAGGTCGAGCACCTTGCCTGCTATGACGAGAATGATTGACCACGGGAGCAGCAGGAGGATGCTGCGGAGGGTATAGGCCGCTATTTTCACGGGGTCGACAAGCATCTGGGAGCGGAGCGAGTATTCCTGGATTCCCAGCCAGAAGGAGATTACAAGAATTGGGATTGCCGCAAGATAGACCATGAAGCCGATGCGCTCGAAGGATATGCGCAGGTTCGAGAAGGAAGAGAGGAGGCTCTCCTCGAGCCCGAAGCCCTTGAGGAGGAGGTATGCGCCTATGACGATGCCGAGGGGCTTGAGCCCGTATCCGAGGTATTCGGAAAACACCCAGGCAAGCAGGATGACGGCCGGAACCCCGAATGCAAGCCGCGCATAGTAGGGCTCCTTGAGCTTCTCGAGAAGCACGAAATAGGTCTTCTCGAGCTCCTTGGCCTGCTTCATTATGACTATTTTGGTGGAGTTGACCTTGATGCGCGATTGTATTATCGGGAGGATTTCCGCGTCCGATGCGCCGTCGGAAACCACTATTGCGAATTCTGCCGGGAACTGGGAGAGGATGGAATCGAGCTGCTCGCTTATGGCCTTGTCCGCGGCGTAGCCGAGCTTCCTGCTGCCCGTGAGCGTGACCACCTGGGCCTCGTTCTCGTTCTGTATCTTGTCGAGGATGCGGATTGCCTCGAACATGGTGTTGGCATCCGGCTCCTCGGGGTCGGCGAGCGCTAATTTCGAAGCCGCCTTGAGGTTGTCCTCCCTTCCGATAACCGGGCCGCTGATGCCCACCTTCTCGCGCAGGTCGTCGTCCCTGTCGACGCATATAACTATTGCCTTTTTCTTCTTCATCTCACCACTGCGGGTAAATTTAGCCGGCGATATTTAAATACATGGATAGCTATTTAAATTTGTTCCGAGGAATTTATTGACGGAATTCTTTGCCGAATTTTCGAGTGATTATGATGTACGTACCTGGAGATTTTTTGGGGACTGAGGAGGAGTACGTGCCGGGCTTCGGCACGCATGTTGAGGGCAGTGGAATCTATGCCACCCTCGTCGGGGAGAAGGTCGTGGACCAGGATAGAAAGGTAAGCATAAAGCCAGCAGCGCTCGTGCCTGCGCTTATGGGGAGGGGGAGCATCGTAGTGGGGGTAATTGACGAGATTTTCGAGCCCGTGGCGCTCGTGCGGGTGGCCGACATCAAGGGCGGGGAGAGGAGGCGCACCCACAACGAATACTACTGCGTGCTCCACGCCTCGCGGGTGAGGAACGGCTTCGTCAAGACCATCAGGACCGAAGTGAGGATAGGCGACATAATACGGGCGATAGTCGACGATGTCGACAATGGCGAGACTTACCTGAGCACGAAGGGCAACGAATACGGAGTCATACGGGCGTTCTGCAGCAGGTGCAGGCACGGCATGGACCAGAAGGGCTCACGGGTCGTGTGCCCGAAATGCGGCTCGGCCGAGACGAGGAAGATTGCCGAGGGTTATGGTTCTGCCTAGGGGAGGGGTTTTAAGGACAAGCAGGCGATGATTAACTGGTGTGTGAGGATTAGAAGGGGCGCGTGGTGATTTGATGAAAATAAATGTCATTGCAAGTGGCGAGGATTCGCTCGAGATTGAGCTTGAGGGAGAGGGACGCGGGTTCGCCAACTTCGTGAAGGACAAGCTGATGGGCGACGAGAAAGTGCTGTTCGCCTCCTGCATAATGACGCACCCCACAATCGGGTGGCCGAGGATAACCGTGAGGACGAAGGGGGAGAAGCCCGCCAAGGCCCTGCTCAGGGCGGTCGCAAAGGCCGCAAAGGAAATCAAGGCATTCGGCGACGGGTTCAAGAAGGCGAGCAAGAAAAAAACGAAATAAGGATGGTTGAAGGCGAAAACGAAGTCCGGAGAATAATTGAGAAACTCAACAACGAAATCCTGGCGCGAGGTTTGAAGGCGAAGAAGAAATTGAGAGTATAACGAACCTGATTAAAAGAAGACGCGAGAACATGAAGCGCGGCTCACGGATAATAGGCATCGACGATTCTCCTTTTACGAAAAACGACAGGCACGTACGGATTGTGGGCGTTGTGTGGAGGGACGGAACGATAGAGGGAGTATTGAGCACGAGAGTCGGGCGCGATGGCGGCGACGCGACGGAAAAAATATTGGGGATGATTCGCGGCTCGAGATTCGCGAGCCAGGCCAGGGCGGTTATGATGAACGGCATAATGACGGCAGGCCTGAATGCGGTGGATATAAAAAAGATGAACGAAGAGCTTAAGGTGCCCGTGATTGCATTTACTAGAACGAAGCCTGGGAGGGAGAGGGTGATTGCGGCAATCGAGAAGGCGGGCGAATCGGAAAGAATTATAAGGGGAAGGGCAGGCAGACTTGCGAGAAAAAAGGCGATTGTTGAAAGGGCGGGCGAGGTTTGCGGGAACGGCCCGTATGTCCAGTGCGCAGGCATAAGTGGAAGGGAAGCGCTCAGAATGCTCGAAGAGTTCGGGAAAGAGCCGGTCAGAATCGCGCATCTTATAGCGTCGGGGATAAAACTCGGTGAATCGCATGGCAGGTCGTGGTAAGAAAAAAGAAAGACCAGAAATGCGGAAGCCCGCGAAAACGGATAGCCCCGAGGTCCAGATAATACGGAAGGCAATCGAGATGAAGCTCTTCTACTGGCTCGCCGGAGCGATGTTCCTGCTCTTCCTTCTCACACAGAGCGTTTTTTTCATGTTCATGGCCGGAGCGCTTCTGCTCGCCCTGGTTGTTGCGGAATCCCTGCTCGGAGTCATGACGCACGGGGTGACGAACGAAATCAAGGAGCTGGCGATGGCGGCCATATTCGCGCTCGCCGTCTGGTATGGCGGCGGGTTCCTGCTCAATACGCCAGCCCCGCTGGACGCAATCGTCACGTGCAGCATGCTTCCCGAATTGCAGAGGGGCGACTTCGTCCTGGTGCAGGGCGCGGACGTGAACGCGAGGGAGATTGAAGTCGGGAGCTTGGAGTTTGGGAACGTGACCGCGAGGGTTGACGGCGATGAATACGTAATCGACAAGCCGCTTTGGCTTTACTGCCCTTTCGACGAACGCAATGTCCCTGCCTGCGAAATGCTGACGCGGGAGCCGGGGCGCGTTTCCGAAACTTACGGCCCGTTGACGTTCAAATACGGAATCTGCAACAGGAGAATAGACGACGGCCAGGTCGTGAAGGAGTTCTGCGTAAAGAGCGTCGTAGTCGATGGGATGGAATACGGCGAGAATTTGAGTTCGGACGTCATTCTCTACGACCCGCTTCCAAACGACAGGGGCTACTCGTACAGGCCAATCATACACCGCGTCTGGCTGAAAATCAGGAATCTGGGCGATGGGAAAACGTACTATCTCGTGAAGGGCGACAACAACAATATTTTCGATTTGCAGAACGGCAACAGCCTCGTGGCCCAGGAAAGAGTTCACGGCAAAGTGCTTGTCCGCATTCCCTACCTCGGATACATAAAACTCCTTATTTCGGGCCTGGTTTCGGAGCCTGCGGGATGCGACAGGTATTTTCTGAGATGACGCAATAACTCAATAACCCACGGCTAACACGATTTGCGCCTCGACCAGTTTGTGGCTCGGGCCACAAATGGTTTCGCAAGCTCGAGCTTGCGAAATATTCGCAATCGCATTGCGAATGGTCCATTTTTGCCTTCGGGCAAAAATCGGAGCCGACAAGCCTTCTGCAACGGTGCGCTCCTCCACCGTCTGAAGCCGGAGGCTTCCGCGCACCGTGGGTTATTGTTGAGAATCTGGCCGTACTTCTTTCTCTCGGCCTCGTTCATCAGCGGCTCGACAACGGTGTACTTCTTGGTCTTGGAGTCGAGATATACGTGGGTGGACGTGGATTCCGCAGTCGGATATATCAGGTTGACGAATGCCTCGTCCGCCATTCCGCGGTTGACCTCGTTGGCGAACCTCGGGGTCTTGCCTGTCTCGAACTTGAACTTCTCGACGTAGTCGCGAAGATGGAAATATTTTTAACGCGTCCTGGGTTAGGTATATATAACATTTGCCCAAAGAGTAGAAGCATGATGGCGGGCAGGGAGTACGGAAGGCTCATCTGGGAGGATGGGCGCGGCGAAAGGATTGTTGCCATGCTCGCCCTGGGCGCTGTTTTTATCACGATTATCGCATTTGGCGGCGAATCCGAAGCCTTGCGCATTTTCTCGGTCCTCATTGACGCCGTCGCCGCCTATGGCGTCATAATGGCCATCTTCTCGGGCAGGAGGGCGGCGGTCTACGAAAGGGGCCTGCTGGCGAATGCCAAACGCACCGGCTGGGTCGGCGAGGACAGGTTCTTCCCGAGGGAGGGCATACAGCACGCGGTAATATCGACTAGGCCAAACGGGATGCCGCACGGCGAGCCAGCGATAGTTACGAGGGACGAGAAGAGATGGCGCATATTTGTCAGCGATTCGGAAGGGCTCGCCAAAGCGCTCAAGCTGGCCGGGATAAAGACAAAATATGAGATAGTGGTTTAGTTTCTCTTTTGGGGAAATAAGGAATCTCGCTAAGGCTGGGATAACGAAGAAAAAAGAACGGGCGGCAACTCACTTCGGCATCTTTGTGTTGAATGTCTGGAGAAGGGCTTTCTCGTCCACTATCACGCTGGATGCGAAAATGTATATGTCGCCCTTCGCATTCATGCCGTAAAGTTTTGTAACATAGTTTTCTATTTCCTGCTCCCCGGCAACATTCCGGTTATCGTAGTCAATCCGGAGTCCCTGATGGAGGCCAAGCTTTAATTTTCTATCGGCCTTTTTAATCTTGCCAGAGAGAGGGAACGTCAAAGACGAGAAGTTGTTGTTGAACACGGGATCCGCTCCGCCTCCGCCGCGAACCTGGTAAAGCAAAATCGGGTTGTAGCGTTCGTCTGTATCCGTAATCTCTATGTGGTCAAAGACGTTCATGTAAAGCTTACCCTGTTTGTCCACGCCAAATCCAACGTAGATGTTGTCATTTGTCTTGCCCTCTAGCTTAAGGCCGGAGCGAATCTCGTCGACCTTGCTCGCATCATGGCCCAGATGTATCGGGTCGGCCATGCCGTAAACGCGGTCTACCCAGTTCGTAATTGTTTTCTGCTCGAGATTTGCGAGAGCCACGTCCTTGAGTGTTGAGCGGACCGCCTCTTTTCCAATCCTGCTCTGGAGGCTTGCCAGGGTGGGGTCCGGGTAGTAGGATTTGTTTTTGCCAGTCCCGTAGAGCGAATCCACGACCGACTCCATGAGGATTGCAAAAGTCTTGTTGTTTTCGTAGAGTTTG
>JAPLWU010000099.1 GCA_026396425.1 Microcaldota archaeon
GGAACAATTATTCTCTGCGATGTGGCAGCTATGCGCAATAGGGAAGCAATACGAGGCACTAGTCTTTACCCACAATGTGCTGGAAAAGGATAGCGGGCAGGCTTACCTTTTCAGTGGATATGTTAATTTGACGGCTGAAGGGGTGGCCGTAAAGCTTAAGCAATGTGCGCAAGAGGCGGTGGGATGCGTGAAGAAGCTCGCAGAACTTGCCCAGAAAGACGGAGGCCAGCTTGACTTTGCCTGGGAGAAGGCGCGCTTCACGCTCATCGAAGGCGGAGCCCCGGCTGAACTTCTAAGGAACGCGCTTGCGTTTGCCGAGACTACGAGCAGGAAATTACGCGCTAACGTATTAGCCGAAATTGGAGCCGCAATCATAAACTTGGAATGGAGCCCGAACAAGCCTCCGGCACCTCGGGGGTTGGATTTGGAGTACATGCCGCTTTACGCACAGGTCGCTCTCGCCCGGTAAGTCCGGCCAATTCCTTCGGGGGGCTCGACACCTCCGTAATCCTAAAATGGCTCGTCAACAAGGGCTATGAGGTGGTCGCCTACGTTGCCGATGTCGGCCAGCGCGAGGATTTTGAGGCGGTGAAAAAGAAGGCGCTCGCAACCGGAGCATCGAAAGTTTACGTTCTCGACCTCAAGCGCGAATTGGTTGAGGATTACGTGTTCGAGGCCATGAAAGCGAATGCAATCTACGAGGGGAGATATCTGCTCGGAACAGCACTTGCCCGCCCGCTAATAGCGAAGAAGCACGTCGAAATAGCGGAAAAGGAGGGCACAAACGTGCTTGCTCACGGATGCACGGGCAAGGGGAACGACCAGGTCAGGTTCGAGCTAACGTGGATGCGCTTCATGCCACACGTCAAAATAGTCAGCCCCTGGAAGGACAAGGAATGGCTGGCGCAGTTCAAGGGAAGGTCCGACATGATAAAGTATGCTGGGGAGCAGGGAATCCCGATATCGGCAACGCTCAAAAAGCCCTACAGCATAGATGAGAATCTCGTGCATATGAGCTACGAGTCGGGAATTCTCGAGGACCCGGCCTGCGAGCCAGACGAGGGGATGTTCAAAACGACGGTTTCGCCAATGAAGGCGCCCGATTCCGAAACGAAAATTTCGATTGAGTTTGACCAGGGCGTGCCGGTGAAAGTCGTGAATGCAAGCGAAGGCGGGGAGATTACTGGCTCGCTCGAGATTTTCCAGTATTTGAACAAATTGGGCGGTGAGAACGGGGTTGGGAGAATCGACATCGTGGAGAACCGCCATGTGGGGATAAAGTCGCGCGGAGTGTATGAAACTCCGGGCGGGACGATTCTCTTCAAGGCCCACCAGGATTTGGAGAGCATCACGCTCGACAAGGAGGTCATGCACTTAAAAGAGCTCCTGTCGCCAATGATAGCGAAGCTCATATACAACGGCATGTGGTACTCGCCAGAGATGGAGTTCCTCATGGCCGCGATTGAGAAGAGCCAGGAGAATGTTAGCGGCGAGGTGGGCATGAGCCTCTACAAGGGGAATGCGGCTATAACGGGCAGGTCCTCGCCAAACTCGCTTTACGGCCAGGCAATATCGAGCATGGACGAGGAAGGCGGGTATAATCAGGAGGACGCGAAGGGCTTCATAAACATAACCGGGCTGCGCATGAAGCTTGCCGGCCTGAAGGAAGCGCGAACGCATGACGGCGGGATTAAGCATGAAGCTGTGGCAAAAAAAGTACAAGCTAAATGAGCGGGTTGAGGAGTTCACGGTGGGGAACGACTACCTCGTGGACCAAAAGCTCGTGAAATACGACTGCCTCGCCTCCATAGCGCACGCGAAAATGCTCGCAAAAATCGGGATGCTGGATGAAAAAGAATGCGGCAGTCTCGCTTCCGCATTAAAAGAAATAATCAAACTCGATGCGGAGGGAAAATTCCCAATAAGGATGGAGGATGAGGACTGCCATACCGCGATAGAGAATTACCTTACGAAAAAACTGGGCGCGGTCGGCAAGAAAATCCACACGGGAAGGTCGAGGAACGATCAGGTTTTAACTGCGCTGCGCCTCTACTGCAAGGAGGAGATACGCGAGGTTTCGGGATTGGTTGATGAGCTTATTGCAGCGCTTGCAGTCTTCAAGAAAAAATATGGAAAAATAAAAATGCCGGGCTATACGCATACGAGAAAGGCAATGCCTTCCTCGGCTGGGATGTGGGCCGAAAGCTTTGCCGAATCAATGCTGGATAACAAGAAATTGCTGGCTGCGGTTGCAGGATTGATGGACCAGTCGCCCCTGGGAACCGGCGCTGGCTACGGCGTGCCGATTGAAGTCGACAGGAAGATGACCGCAAAACTGATGGGCTTTGCGAAAGTGCAAAACAACCCCATTTATGCGCAGA
>JAPLWU010000112.1 GCA_026396425.1 Microcaldota archaeon
CCTTCCATATTACCCCGCCAACGCCCGTTGCGCCTCGCTTGACGAGGTGGATTTCAGCAAGAAATTCGAGCCGCTAACAATAAACGAGGTAAAGGACATCGATTCCATCCTAGAAGCGCTGCGGGAGCGGGCTTATTACACCGGCAACGTACAGCTGGGCAATTCCCGCTTCATCGAAGGCAGCACCGACGTAATAGAGAGCTTCTACATCTACGACTCGACGCAGATAGGCTTCTCCAAATACGTTGCCTACGGCTACAACATGGAGTATGCGGAAAGCGTTTTCGGCTCGATGAATCATGGGAACTGCAACCATTCCATTGCAATACACGACTCGGATTATCTCACCAGATGCTTCGAAGTATGCAGCTCAGAGGAGGCCTGCGACGCGTACTACTCCCACCGCCTTTTCAGCTGCAAGAACTGCATGTTCTCTTTCAACATCCGCAACGCCTCTTACGCGATAGGCAATCTCCGGCTTCCACCGGAAAAATACCTCGCACTAAAAAGAAAGCTTCTCGCCGAGATGGCACAGGAGCTTAAGGCAAACAAACGCTTGCCAACCCTCATGCAACTCGTCGGGGATTCGGAGCCCGAACAAGAGTCCCTTGCCAATCTCAGGCAAAAAATGCCCCCCTCCCGCCTTGAACTGCACGACCGCCGGCCAGTCGATAAAGCCTTCGAGAATACCGCCTCAGTTCTTTTCGGCAGGAGTCCGGGGAGCCTCACGGAATACGGGAGTTGGCTCACGGAATTCACGCGCAAGACGAAAAGGGACAGGTCCGCGGTCAGCGGGGAGGAAATCATAGTCGCCGACCATTCGCGCTATTTCGACTTCCCGCGCAACAGGCTGGTGACTGAAAGGGAATCGCTGCTTCTCGGAAGTGCCCTCTCCTTCGGGCCCGAGAGTTTGGGGAATCTCAGCCTCAAAAACGCCGGCAAATACTTGGGCAAAATCGCCTTCTTCCACCCGGGCGTTGATTACGGCGAGCTTGCAAACATAATCGAAAGCCAGGTGAACGTAAGTTCGACCAACTGCTTCCGCAGCGTCCTCAACATGTATTCCAAGAACTGCGCCTACAATTACTACGTCTGGCGCGCCGACTCGGCATTCGGCTGCAATTCCGTGAGGAAATCCAGTTTCATAGTGAGGTGCCACTGCTCCTCAAAGCTCATCCGCTCCTTCGAGGTCGACTCGTCAAACGACTGCTCCGACGCCTACTTCTGCCACAACTGCGAGAATGTCCGGGATTCGATGTTCTGCTTCAACACGAAAAACAGGCGCTATGCAATAGGCAACGGCGAACTCCCGAGGGAAAAATATCTCGGGATAAAGAGGAGCCTTTGCGACGGGCTGGCAGACGCGCTCGAAAATGAGCGAAAAGTTCCACTCAATATTTTCAACCTCCTTGAAGAGCGAAGCTGACGTCGTCAGCATCCCACTTTCTTTTCCGATTTCCACCTGTTTTATAAATTTAATCCCACACAATAGCGGTTGTTCCCTTACGGGGGCTATTCTGATGGCAAATTTTGAGGTGAAAACATGATAGTGGGAGTACCCAAGGAAATCAAGGACAACGAGAACAGAGTAGGCATGACGCCAGCGGGCGTCATGGAGATGAAGAAGCACGGCCACACCGTCTACGTTCAGAAGAACGGCGGGGTCGGCAGCGGATTCTCGGATGAGGAATACAAGAAGGCCGGAGCCCAGATACTCGACACGGCCGAGGAGGTATTCGCCAAGTCCGAGATGATTGTGAAGGTAAAGGAACCGCAGCCTGTCGAGATTAATATGCTCAACGAGAAGCACCTGCTTTTCACTTACCTGCACCTTGCGCCTGACAGGCCCCAGACTGAGGGCCTTCTCAAGAACAAGGTGACTGCAGTCGCTTACGAAACCGTGGCGGAGGGCAACTACCTTCCCCTTCTCGCGCCGATGAGCGAAGTCGCCGGAAGGATGGCCATCTTCGTTGCGGCCTACTACCTCGCCAAGCCGAACGGAGGCATGGGCCTTCTCATGAGCGGAGTTCCGGGAACGAAGAGAGCCAAGGTTGTCGTAATCGGCGGAGGCTTCGTGGGAACCAACGCGGCCAAGATTGCATACGGGGTCGGAGCCGACCTCACAATCCTCGACAACAACATCAAGAGGATAAGGGAGCTCGACCTCATCTTCCCGAAAGCCAAAGTCCTCATGTCGAACACGCAGGTGCTCGAGGAGGAGGTCAAGAAGGCCGATGTCGTGATTGGCGCGGTCCTCATCCCGGGAGCAAAGGCGCCTAAGCTCGTCACAAAGAAGATGGTCGAGACCATGAAGCCCGGCTCGGTAATTGTTGACGTTGCAATCGACCAGGGCGGGTGCTGCGAGAATTCCAGGCCAACAAAGCACTCTGACCCGATCTTCAAGGTCAACGACGTCATCCACTACTGCGTGGCCAACATGCCCGGCGCATACGCGAGAACCTCGACGATGGCTCTCACCAACTCGACGCTTCCGTATGCACTGCAGCTCGAGGACCAGGGGATTAAGGTCGTTAAGGAGAGCCCCGCGCTGTTGCTAGGGCTCAACACGTACAAGGGCAAGCTGACGTGCAAGGGCGCCGCGGATGCGCTCGGCATACCTTACGTCGACCCGAAAACCCTTCTTTGATTTTTTTTAATTAGTTTTAATCCGGGTGGGGGGGGGGTTTACTATATCTTCCACCTGACCCCTTCTTTTTTGTATTCCAGAATCAAGCCGATTTCAGCAAGCGTGGCCCGTATTGAATCCGACTTCTCCAGAATCACGCCGATTTCCGCAAGCGTGGCCCGTATGGAATCCGACTTCCCGAATTCCTTTTTCTTCCTCGCCTCGTTCCTCAGCCCAATCAGCTTTTCGAGAACTTCCTCGGGATTTGTGAATTTGACGCCAAAGTCGCCGCAGACGTTCCTCAACTTCTCCCCAATTTTTTTCAAATCCGTTTTCTTTTCGAGACTAATCCCCATGGCGCCGGCAAGCTCTGCCAAAACTTCGGCTGCGTGGTCCATCGACTCCTTCGGGACATCCCTGGCCTCGACGTGCGTGTTTATTTCCCTCGAAATGTTGAACAACTCGGCAAGGGCGAGAGGGGTATTGAAGTCGCTATCCATCGCCGAAATGAACCTCGTTTTGTAAGTCCCGATTTTGCCCTCGAAACCGATATTGCCATCGCCGCCTGCTCCCGCCCCCTCGCCTTCATACCCCTCGGCAAGCGCCA
>JAPLWU010000102.1 GCA_026396425.1 Microcaldota archaeon
GAGGGCGGAATAGTGCTTTTCGGCGGATATTCGGTCGGCAAGTCCCAGGAGCTGATTAAATTCCTCAACGAATACTGCGGAATTGCCCCGTTGGTTGACCCGCGAGTCGAGAAATTTTCAAGAGTTTACGAGAGTTTTGGAATCAAACTTGACCGAATCCCGCTTGAATCAGGCGAGGCCGAGGAGCTTCTGCACCGCGATTTCGCGGCAATAATCCCGCACCACAAGGTCTCGCGCGAGCTTGCCTCCTGCCTTTCCGCGGCATATTCAAAGCCCGTGCACACGGCCCTCGCAACCGGATGGGCCTTGAAAGGCTGGGGCGATGCTGACATGCTCTTCCCAATCAGTGACCATGCTGATTTCGGCGACATCGTGCGCTACGTGGAGGGGAGCAATGCGAAAAACATATTCTGCTGCCACGGGGATGAGCAGATTCTCGCGCGCGAGCTGAGGAAATCAGGCTTCAATGCAACTCCGCTCGGAGAAATAGGCGGACAAACGCAGGCGGTTCTCGCTTCTGTCTAGTCCTATTTGACTTTCTTCGGGATTTTTCCCAGTACGTTCCTTATGGCTCTGTCCGCGCCCTCGACCACTCTGTCAGTCGCCGCATCCAAGACCGCTCTTGCTTCCGTTCCAGAATCAGCCGGCTTTGATTTCAAATCTTCCTTCGAATCAGCAATCGGGGCCATATCGCGGAATGCCGAGGGGTTTTGATTCCTATTCAATTCGCGTTGTGCCATGCTAATCTTATGCCTCCCCTGGTTTAAATTACTTCCCATTCTCGTCGTGCGTGTTACCACTATTTACTTTTGCAATTACTTTCCCTTTGCGGCGAGCTTTTCGTACGATTCGAGGGCGGTCACGTACATGGCGTGCGACCACGCGAGCGGCTTGACCCATCTTGCGCCAAAAGATTCGTCGACCTGTTCGGGCAGGAAGCCAAACCTGTCCGCGCATTTTTCAACCAGCTCGATATACCTCCGTGATTTCTCTCCATCGCCGGCTTCGGCGTAATACCACGCGAGCCACGCGGTCGCGAGCGGCCAAACCCCGCCCTTCGTCGGGTAGGCGTCATCCTCGTATCTACCCAGGCCGCTCTCGCGCATGAGTTTCTCCTCAAGCCGTGCCACAGTTGATTTCATCATGCTGCTTCCTGGCTCGAACACCCCGAACGGAACGGAAATTCCAATCAAGCTCGCGTCCATGAGCGAGTTCCCGCCTTCCTCCTCCTCGCCGGCAGTCCGAATGAAAGAGCCGAGCTCCTCCCTCCAGAACGTATTCGGGAATTCCCTGTTTAGCTTTTCGGCAGTCTTCCTCCACTCGTCCTTTGCCATCCCATTATCCTTTCCCACGCGCCACGCGCTCATAAGCCCGCCGTATGCGCTCGCGCACGAATACGCGTGCAGGCCCTTCCTCTCCTCCCAAATATCAAAAGTCAATCCGTTCCCTCCGAGGAATTCAATCAGGTAGTCCGCGCTGTCGCTTATGCTCGAGAAAATCCTCCTCACCAGAAAAGCATCGCCGGTTCTCTTGTAATGCTGCTCGACCGCCCACAGGAAGGCGCCCGCCTGGTCTGCCTGCTCGCCCCACGAGGGCGCGGGCGAGCCGTCGATGTAATAGCGCTGGCCGAATTTCCCCTTCCTCGTAACGCCCGCGAGCCACTCGACGAGTTTTTCCGCCTTCTTGCGCATCCCGAGGATTCCCATCGCGTTCGAGATGAAAGCCGCATCGCGGGGCCAGCAGTAGCCGTAGCCCCCGCAGTATCTCGTTTCGGGGTCGAATTCCGGAGCCGCCACCACCGCGCCGTTATCCGCCTGCATTGCGTTCAAGACGTAAAAGGAAGTCTTGAGCGGGCCGTCCTTTCCCTTCCACCTCTCGAGATTCCTCCTCTTCATCTCCTCGTAGCCCATGTATTTGGCCTTCTGCATTAGGCCGAACGCCTCGCGCGGCCCGCTCCCGCCGCATATGAAAATTTCCGGGTTGGGCTCGAGAATGGCCGCAGCGCCCCAGTCCCGCATTCCCTCCTGCTCCTCCCCCAATCTCCTCTCCTCTAGCTCCCGCACGGGGTCGGGCGAGCACGACCACCTCTTGAAAGGCGCGCCGAGCACGAGGCAGTTCTCGCGCCTGAAGAAGGCGAGCGCCCCGTCTGAAAACCGCACCCCGTTCTCGGCATTCGTGCACATCAGCCTCATGGCCGCGAGCATCGCCACTTCCGAATTGGCCTTCACCTTTATCGCGAGCACGGGCTCGAGCTCGTCGACGAACATCTCAATCCGTTCGCTCCCGAGCACGAAGTTCCTCACGCCAGCATTGCCGTTCGAGAGCCAGCGCAGCCCCTCCTCCCCGTACTCGCCGAATTTCACGATGGCATCGTGCGCCTCGTCGACGGGGCTGAACAATCTCCTCAGCTCGAGCGACGCATCGAATGCGGCATTCAACCTCCCGTTGCCGAGCATGGCCCCATACAGCAGTCCGCTGTCGTAGTCGAAAAGCGAGCCAGTTGAACCCCTCTTAGGCCAGACCATTTTTCAAGCCACCTTTTCAAACCACCGTTGCCTAAACTTTTTTCGCGAAGTCCTCGAGAATATTCTTGTAATTGATGTAAGCGTCATACGGGCTCCTGTAGGGCGAGAAATAATTGTGCACCTCCTCGTCAATCGAGAACTTGGTGCACAGGTAGTACAGATTATCGCTGTTCTGCAGTATCCTCCAAATCCTCTCCTTTCCGGCGGCTTTCGCCCTCTCCTCAAGCCCCTGCAGCATGTCGAAGCAGTCGTACTGCATCTCGTTGCTCAGCCATGCGGAAGCATCCCTCTCCGTATCGGCCCAGGAAACCGGGCCCTCGGAGCCGACCTCGCCAACGGGCTCGAGCTGCCGGACAAGCTCGCTCGGGGTGCGGAAGCCGATTCCCCTGCCCAGAATCTCGCCGGGCATTTCCCTCAGGAAATCGAAAATTCCCGTATCCGCCCACTGGTGCTCGCCAAAAGTTTCGTAATCCATGAAGAGGTTGACGCACTCGCCCTGCTCCCCTGCAACCGAGTTGGCGAATTTGGCGGCAGTGAGCGGATAGCCCGCCCACCTCCTGTCCGAGAACCGATAGGCGACATCGTCGCTGAGGGGAAAGTTCCTGAGCAGGACCCTTATGACCGGCCTTCCGCTGGCCGAATAAACGTGGTTTGGCGAGCGGGGCCCGAGCAGCTTATTCGTTCCCTCGGTGATTATCCCCGTGTGCCCCATGTCCTCGGCCATGCCGGCTATTTCATTCGAGAACAGCGCCTCCGTATTCCTGAAAAACGATGGCCTCTGGCCGAAAAGCTCCCAGATTTTCTCGGCGTGCATCCTCACCTGTTCCCTGAACTCCCGCTTGTTCCTGAAAAGCGATGAGAGCGAGTGGTAATAGGTTTCCGCGAGGAATTCGACGTTGCCGGTGGCGGCGAGCTCCTGGAAGCTCGCCAGAACGTCATGGCCGTACTTCTCGCACTGCTCGAGGAAAATACCGGTTATGCTGTATGCGATTCTGAACTCCCCGCCGAATTTCCTTATGTTCCCAAGCATCACCTTGTTGGCCGGCAGGTAGCACTTGTTGGCAATCTTCCTGAAAACCGCCACGTTGGCCTTTTCGTCGAAATACTCCTCCTCAAGCGCGCCGTTGTGGTTGCCGAAAATCGAGAAGCGCCTCAGCCTGACCGGCTGGTGGACCTGGAAATACAGGCATGCGTATTTCATTTCTTTCCGCCTTTTTCCATTTCATCGATGCGCCTGTTTGCAAGCGCAATCGTCGCCTCGCCCTGGTCGAACCAGAAATCCGAGCCCCAATAAACGTAGCAGCTCGTCTCGGCGGCCCGCTCCCATTCGACTCCTCCCAGCTCCCGCTTCAAAATTCCCTCCAAATACTCGCTCACGCACATCGATTCGAGCGTTCCGCCGCCAATCTTCGCCCCGACTATCCCCATGTAGAAGGGCTCGTAACTCACGTAGAAGAACTGGTTCATCATGACGTTGCCGTTCTCGCCGTCGGAAGTGGGCACGAGCAAGGCGGGCTTGAGCGCCTTCTTGCCCCTCTCCTTCACAATCCACTTCGCCTTGTCCGGGATTCCCCCTGCCCCGAACCCGCTCTGCTGGTCGATTCCCGGCTCGCGCACGACCGCAACAATGCCCTCCTCCTTCTTCCCCTTCCTCGCCTTCAGGATGTGCGGCTCGTTGAAAAGCTCGAACCTGTTCATCGGTTTCCCCTTCCCCTCGACCGCGCAGAAATCCAGATTTTCGACCGCGGGCAGTATGAGCCACTTGTAACCATGCTTCTTGAGCAGCGAAATCATCTCAAAAAGTTTCTCCTCCTCTCCGGGAATTCCCATCTCCGGCAGCCAGAAGCCTTTTACGTTCGCGAGGGCCTCCTCCCCGAACATCTCCGCGTATTTCGCCCTCCATTTGGTTATGTGGGCCTCCCAGTCCGCAGTCGGAATCGCGGGAAAATACGGGTGGTAATATCCGGTTCCGGTCATCTCGATGTTATCGGGGTATTTCGACAAAACCTCGCGATAAATTTTGACGAAGTTCCCGACCGTCTCGTCCGTTCCCGCCATGTCGACGTGCACTTCCATCTCGTCGAGCTTTCCGCTCTCGCTCAGCCTCTGCAGGCTTTCAAGCAAAGTTCCTGAGAAGTCGAGCATGATTTTCGGCTCTTTTCCTGCCTCCCGCAGTTTCTTCACGAATATGGCCGGGTTCATGTAGGCGCGCGCCATTTTCTGCGCGTCATAATTGCCTTCGTAAAGCATTTTTTCGAGATTGCCTATGAGCTTCGGCTTCCCGCCCTCGTGCATGTCCTGCGGCGTTGAGAACCAGATAAGCGGCTGGTGCATGTGCAGCCACGGAACGTAAACCGCATCCGCATCAAGCTTGTCCATTTCAAAAACTCCTTCGCGATTCCCGCCTTCAATACTTGCGCCTCGCAGTCTTGGCCGCCTCAACAATTCCTCGCGCAGCTTCTCGCCAACATCCCTCGCCCATAAACCGCCAATACTGCTGCTTCCTTTCCAACTCCTCTCGCGACTTTCGCCACTCCGGCCACTCGTTTCGCCCCGGCTTCCTCGCAACCATCCCTCGCCCATTTGCCGCCCGCGGCCTCGGCCGCCCTTTCTATATCCCTACAGCCGCCTCAACAACTCCTCGCGCAGCTTCTCGCCCTTCCTGCTGAGCCCGTTTATCCTCACGGCCGCGCCTTTTTCGCCAATCATGACGAGCCATGGCACGAGGTGGTCCCCGCTCACGTGGTATTCCAAACTTTCGATGGGCAGCTTCCTCACGTGCACTATGATTTCGACTATGTTCCTCGCCTTGCCCAATTCCTTCCCGTCGGGCATCTTGAAAACGAATTCCGAGCCAAGCTGGCAGTTCCTCGCCTCGCGAGTCGGCTTTATGTCGAATATTCTTGGCAATCGCTCACCGCATATCCACGCATATTCACGCCCTCGGCGTGGTCTTACTTTGTTTCCACATAACATTCCAGTCGGGCGTGATTATGCGACGCCCTCGGCGCGGTCTTACTCGGTTTCCGCATACCGGCCCAGTCGGGCGTGGTTATGCGACCAATTCCTGGCCAATCCAGCCAACTAACTATTCCAAACTGGCGTATTTAAATATGACTTATGCGGTATCATAATGCTTATTCTCTACTGCCTTCGAGGTGTGACAAATGAAAGTAACCACGAGAAATGCACCCCAGGTATTAAAGAGGGAGCTAGCCCGCATCGGGGCCGCGTTTGGGTCATATTCGGCAAAGCTCCAATACGCCGAGCTTCTCGTAGAGTCGATACCGACCGCGAAAAATCCTGAGAAAACCGCTTCGAGAGCCGATGGCGGCCATTGCGCTTCAGCAGATACCGCTGGAAAAGAGGCACTGGCCCACTACTCACGGCATCGCAACGAACTCCTTATACGCGGCAAGGGTCGATTCGACCCATTTTAAATTCGATGAAGCGGAGTTCGCGCTTGACGTTGCAAAAGCCGCCTTAAACGACATATGGAGGAGCGGGATGTATCTTCTCCTTGATGCCGACGAACTACAAGAAGCAAAGTCTCTGCTCGTCGAGGCGTTCCTCCTGCGCAGACAAGTAAAAAAAGATTTCAGGAGTAGCTGCTGGCCTTACGATTTCTAGCGAGGTATCCGCAATGCCAAGATGGAAAGATTCGGAGCTTTTCGTGAAGGAATACCTGCAAAGGGTTTCGGCTGGAAAGGAAGCGACGGAAAATCCGGAGCTCGCGAAGCACGCTGCCAGGATGCGGGCGGCAGTCGAGCAGGAGGGCCTCAGGGGAATTTTCCTCCACTGGGCGAAAGCCAGAATGGAAGAAAAAACGGCCGCCGAGATGGGAAAACTAGCATTTAGGCCAAGAGACCCGCTGGGTTCAGCCAGCGGATGAATTGGCAGTTATTTTTTTGAGCTGAGAAGTATTGTCCAGCGGCGGCGCGGGCGCTTCGCGCCCCAACAGAGGTTTCACCGCCGCTGGAGTTGTATG
>JAPLWU010000091.1 GCA_026396425.1 Microcaldota archaeon
CGGTTTGGAGGTTCTTGCAAAGGTTGCTGCAGTCGGTTTCTCCGGAGGGGCACTGCAGGATTGCCGTTCCCGACCTCGAGGCCGAGCCTCCGTGAATATCGCTTGCGTATAGTTTGCAGGTGACTGGGGTCGGTAGCTGGACCATGACTTCATCCGCGAATATTTCAGCCGTGCAGGTCTTGCCCGCAAACCAGCTTGAGCCAGAGCATGACGCAATCCCGTCGCCATCGGGCGCGCCCTCACTGCTCCCGCTACCCCATACTTCGTACAGGACGGCGCAGGCATCGCCGTTTGCATCGCTTACCGTTGCGCTGCAAGAGAAGTCTTGGCCAACCAAAACCGGTGAGGGAGTTATTGTCATTGTCCCGATATACGGGGCTTCGTTCGCGGATGGACAGGACTCGGACATAGTTATGCACGAGCCGCCTGCACAAACGCTAGCGCAGGTCGACGTGGAGGTGCGGCATGCGGGAAGTATGTCTTTAGTGCACCAGACGCACATGTGGTCCGCGCACTCTGCACAGGTGCCGTATGAACTGCATGTGCCAGCCGCAAACGAAGGAATTGCGAGCATTGCCATGACGCCGAGAAAGAACAGGAGCCGCATACGGAACATTGGAACACCCATCTCCTATCTACGGGCAGGTATTAAAATGTTTTAATATTTGGCATGCGAAAGCAAGACCATGGGAAAGTTGTTCGGGGAGAAGGGAACCGGACTATTCAGGAACGAGAATGCGCTTCTGCCTGATTACCTGCCGGACGATTTGCCGAACAGGGAGAAGGAATTGAAGGAGATTGCCGCGTGTTTGAGGCCGATTGCTGAAGGCGGAAGGCCCGAGAACCTGATTATTGTGGGGCCGACGGGGGTTGGAAAGACCTCCTGCGCGAGGTATGTTTTGCGCGAGCTTTCGGCTTACACGCGAAGAGCCCTCCCGCTTTACATAAACTGCTGGGAGGTCAGCACGAGGCACGCGATACTGGGAATGCTGGCGACCTCGCTGGGCGAAATATTGCCGAGAAGGGGGATTGCAACGGATGAAATAACGGAAAGGATTGTCGAAATGCTAAAAAAGGAGAAGAAAGTCCCGGTGATTGTCCTCGACGAGGTCGATAGGCTGGTGGCGAGCCCGTATGGCGAGGAGAACGTCCTTTACGACTTGGCTCGGGCGAAGGAGATTTTTGGGGTGGATATTGCACTTATTGGCATAACGAATAGACCTGCCTTCCTCGCGAATTTGGATGGAAGAATCAAAAGCTCGCTCGCGCAGGCGAGGATGGAGTTCGCGCCGTATTCGCCCGCACAATTAAAGGCGATACTTGCCGAGAGGGCGAAAATTGCGTTTGTTGCTGATGCGCTTGATGCCGACGTCATACCTTTGTGCGCGGCTATAGGAGCTAAGAACGGTGGGGATGCGAGGGTCGCGATAGCTGCTCTTTGGAAGGCCGGAAAGAGCGCCGAGAGGAAGGGCACTGAGAGGGTGGCCGTAGAAAATGTGAAGGACGGGAGGGAGCTGGGAAAAGTTGCGAGGGAGCTCGGAGAAGTCGAAACGAGAATAATCGAAATTATCGATGAGTTCGGCTCTGTCACGAGCGGCGAGCTTTACGAAAAGTTGGGAATGAATGAAAGGACGGTCCGAAATTACCTGACAAAACTCGAAAAAATGAACCTGATTGAAACGACCGAAGTTAGAGGAGAAGGAAGAGGAATGACGAGGATAATAAAAAAGAAATAAAACGAAAAATGAATTTTCTACCTTCCCGAAACTATTTTTACTATGTCATTCGGCTTTAGCACGTGCTCCTTGCCAATCCGCATGTGCGTTCGCGCATCAATTCCGCAGATGAAGTTGTGGCTTAAGTCCGTATGGATTTTTGCGGCTAAATCGCAGGCGGTTGAGCCGCGCCTCAGGAGATACGCATCCGGCAGAACCTGGCCGAAATGATTGGAGTAGTTTTTCTCGTCCTCGACCGGATAAACCGGGATTAGCTGGAGGAGGTCGAATGCGGTCCTGTTGATTAGTTCCTGAACGCCGGTTCCTCCGTTCTCGCGGATTATTTTCCTGATTTTCTCGAGGGCGGCCTTTTGTTTGTCGTCCCCTCCCAAAACCTCAAAATCCTTGTCGCCGGGAACGTATTTGACGAGCCCTTTCTCGGCCGCACGGCGGAGGGCGAGTTCGGCTTCGGCGCATGCCGGAACGACGATTCTGTCAGGGAAAAGTTCGCGCATCCTCTCGTAGTTTTGTTTTGCGCCATCAACGTCGATTTTGTTTGCCGCGATTGCAATGGGTTTTGAAATCTCGCGGATTGTTTTTGCGAATGAAAAAATTTCTTCATCGCTCCAGTGTATCTTGTCTATTGGGAGTTTGTTTCGCGCTGCCGCGTCCTCGGTTTGCTTTGGGGAGACCTTGAGGCCGGAGAGGATGGTTGCTATCTCGTCTATGCCCCTTCCGCGGGCTTTTGCCATCCCTCTTTTTATTATGCCCGCAATCCAATGGACAAGCTCCTTTTCGAGGAAGCGGACTTCCTCGGCCGGGTCGAACCCGACGGCTTCCTTTCCCTCGGCATCCGTTTTTCCTGAAGCATCAACTACCTGTATTAGGGCGTCCGCAGCGCGCAAATCATCGAGGAATTTGAGGCCCAGCCCCCTTCCTTCGTGCGCGTCGGGGACGAGGCCGGCAACATCGACAAGTTCTGTTGGGATGAGGCGGACGCCGTCAATGCAGGCGGAATTTTTTGGGTTGCACTTCCTGCCCAGGGAGACGTGGGGGCATTCTGCGCGCACATAGGCGGTCCCGTGGTTGGGCTCGATGGTGGTAAATGGGAATGGCGCAATCTTGGCGTCGAAAAGCGTGGCTGCCGCGAAGAAGGTCGATTTCCCCTTGTTGGGCGCGCCAACGACCCCTATGAACAAAACATCACCTGCCCAAAACCCCGAATGGCCCCAATACTCTCAATGAACAAACAATCACGGTCTCACAAACCTCGCGGATTCCTCCGAACCCGATAATGGCGCTCAAATACTCCGATACCTCCCATGGACATGGAAATCTTCTCGCCACCGAACCCAATAATAATCTATTCAAACAATATAAATGCATGGACAGGATAGACGACTTCAGCGCCATAAGGCGGAGGGCCGCGAAGGTCGTGAAGAAGGGAGAGAAAGACTACAAAGGCCACGTCTACAACATAACCACGGAGTCGGGAAAACTAATTGTCGACGATGTTCTCGCATTCAATTCGGGCGGGTTGGGAACGCCAGCGCATCTCCGCGTCGAGGCGGGCGCCATACACCGCGCCAACAAGGGCGTTCTTTTTCTCGATGAGGTTTCCTCGCTCGGGCCCAGATCCCAGCAGGACCTGCTGACCTCGATGCAGGATAAAAAATTCTCCATAACCGGCCAGAGCGAAATGTCGAGCGGCGCAATTGTCAGGACGAAACCCGTGCCGTGCGACTTCGTGCTGGTAGCCGCGGGAAACACCATTGATTTGAGCAAGATGCACCCCGCATTGCGCTCGAGGATTCGGGGTTATGGATACGAGATTTACGTTGAAGACACGATGCCGGATACGGAGGAGAATAGATGGAAGCTCGTCCAATTCGTGGCGCAGGAAGTCACGAAGGACGGCAAGATTCCGCATTTCACGAAAGAGGCCGTCGGCGAGATAATAGAGGAGGCGAGGAGGAAGGCCGGCCGGAAGAGGCGGTTAAGCCTTAAGCTGAGGGAGATTGGCGGGCTCATCCGCGCGGCAGGGGATTTGGCAAAGGAGGAGGGCGCAAAGCTGGTCGAGAGGAAGCATATTTTGCAGGCGAAGGGGGTTGCGAGGACGCTCGAGCAGCAGATGTCCCAGCAGTTCATCGACGTGAAAAAAGAATACAGTGTTTTCAGGAATTCCGGGGCGTATGTTGGAAAGGTCAACGGGATGGCCGTGCTTGGCGACGGCTCTTCGGGCCTTGTGATGCCCATTGTCGCCGAGGTAACGCCCGCCTCCTCGAGAACCGAGGGGAAGCTGATTGCCACTGGCAAATTGGGCAAGATTGCCAAGGAGGCGGTCGAGAACGTTTCCGCGATAATAAAGAAGCAGATTGGCACCGATTTCGCGCAGTACGATATCCACGTCCAGTTTTTGCAGACTTACGAGGGGGTTGAAGGCGACAGCGCGAGCATAGCCGTTGCCGTTTCGGTAATATCCGCAATGCAGGGAATCCCGGTCGAGCAGTCCGTGGCCATGACCGGCTCGCTGAGCGTGAGAGGCGAGGTGCTGCCCGTGGGCGGGGTGAACACCAAGCTCGAGGCCGCGGCCGAGGCAGGGATTAAGAAGGTCGTGATACCCGCTTCGAACATGGGCGACGTTTACCTGACAAAGGAGCACAAGAAGAAGCTGACAATCGTGCCCGCCAAAAACATAATCGACGTGCTGAAGGTAGCTCTCAAGAGCGGCAAAAAAAAGGACGAGTTGGTAAAGAGAATGAGCGGTTTCATGTCCGCGAATTAGACGACCGCCTGCCGAAGGCATAAAGGACAACAATCAGCGAAAGCGTGGTCATTGCCATTGTCGCGATGAACATGAAACCCAGCGCCTGCGGGGGAAGCGGGGGATGCGTCGAGAGCAGATAATCCGAAAAATCATTTGCGAAAAGCCAGACTGCCGCAGGGATAATTGCGACTGGCTTCGCGAGGAATGCTCCCTTCAGCAATGCCGGTTCCAGCATCAAAACGACGTGCGAGATGAATAACACGAAATAGAGCGGTGCGGCTTCCGGAGTGAAATAGAAGGGGCTGTAAGCGGACAGGACGAACACGGTCCAGAAGCCGTATTTGATTGCGCCTGCCGCGCATAATGCATAGAACCAGTCCGAGTGGAAGCCGCGCAGGCTGAGGATGAGGGCGAGGCCCATGAGCAGGGCGTGAAGGGGGCAGTCGGGAACGAAAATGGCGAGAAGAGGGTTTGTCGAGAGAAGCTGCCCGCCATAGTAGAAGATGAACCCGTAGAGCGCGCCGATGAGGTTGGCGATTGCGAGAACGAGGACTAGTTCTTTTTTCAACAAACCACCATCACCCGCGGCCAACAGTAACGCAACCGGCTCGCATCAAC
>JAPLWU010000131.1 GCA_026396425.1 Microcaldota archaeon
GAAGAACCTCACCGACAACTGGCTTTTCATCGCCTATTACTTCTGCGAGCAGCTCAGGGTCAACAACACGGCGCTCATAATGGCGAGGGTCAAGCTTACCGGCCTGAGGGACAGGATGGCACCCCTTCTCACGCTTTCCAACGAAGTCGAGAGCATACGCGAGTCGACATCATCGAGAAAGAATTACGCCGCAATAATGTTTGGCGCTGGCCAGCCGGATTCGCCGAAAAGGGAAACTATCTGGGACCGGCTTTCCGAGCCCCAGAAGAGGCATCTTGCTTTCGTAATCTCGAGCATGCTGGGCGTTTTCGGCTTCATCGTCTCCTAGCTTCCTGCGGTTGCTGCCTCTGGCCCTAAAGCCAATGCGTAAGTTGGAAGCGATGGCCTGTTGATTTTGGACATGTCAACAGTCCGCATTTTCTCGTCATCCTCCCGGTCGTTCCATCGCATGGGAAGCCCAACCCACAGTAAATAATGGCGGCTTAGAAAACGGGCGCGAGGGTCCGACTCTTTTGCCTTTCTTCCGACTGGCAGGCCTAACCCGAACTTATCCCCCAAATGCCAGCCGCTTTCTTCCGGAATCTGCATTGCGAACATGTTTCCCATGTCGTTAATGGCAAATTCCCACCCTCTCGCATCGCTTCTGCCTATGTCAAAACTCGGCCTTCCGTCCGCACCCAAACCGTGCGCTACGGCAATGAGAACGTTTTTCGAATCCAACGTAAGCCGGAACCTGTCCAAATCGCTGCCCTTTGGGACCGGGAAGCGGTACTCCACCAGCGTTATATAGTCCGTATAAACGAGCCAACCGTCTTTTCCCGATTCCTTCAGCGAGCAGCCTTGGGTCGTATATGCGACAAGCGGCCCCCCGCGTACGGCATGGCCGTTACTCTCGCCCAGCCTATCCGTGAGGACCAGCCCGTCCAATCCCATCCCGGGATTTTTTCTATTTTCGTTAGGAAGAAGGATTCGTTTTCCCCGGTTTGCGTTTTGTACTGTTTCATCTAACGTTAGCCCCCTGCCGCAAGACCTTTTAAGAATAATGAAATTGGATGGTGCCGTCATATGCCTGCCTCCCCCGTAATTAGATTGTATTATTACGCTTTTTTTGTTTATAAAGCAAGCAGATTAGCGAGAGATGGGAATACGGGCGGATAGAGAATAAAGAACAAGCGCGGCTAGCACTCAAAGCAACTGACGAGGCAGCCGTGCTTCGCGCTGCACGTATTCTGGCCCGCGTCCGAAGGGCTCGTGCTTATGCAGTACAAGTCGTAGGTTCCGCTCCCGCACACCCTGTTGCCCTCGAGAACGTTGTCCCTCGAGCTGTAGTGGGAGACGAGAATTCCGTAAACCACTGTCCCGAGGATTTTGTTGTAGGTCAGCCTGTTCCTGCTCGATGAGAAAATCTGCATCCCGCCCACGTTCGAGTATAGCTCGTTCGAGTCCAGCAGGTTGTCATCCGAGTTGAGGAAGTAAATGGCCGACTTGGAGCCGTTGCTTATCCTGTTCGAGAGCAGGAAGCTCTTCCGCACGTTCGCGAAGCTTATGCCCCAGTCAAAATCACTTATCGCGCAGTTCTTTATGGTTACGTTCGAGACCCCGGAGACCTTGAAGGCATATCCCCCGGCCATGCCGGTTACCTCGTGCTGCTGGCAGTCGAAAACAACATCGCTCGAAACAACAGAGAAGCACGTTGATTCCTCGGAAACGACGTTTTTCTGGAGCAGATAAGTCCCAGGCTCTGCCACTGCCATGCAGGATTCGGGCTTGAAAATCACAGGATTGGGCTCAGGCACAGGCTGTTGCGGTTGCTGAGTCACGTTTTCCGGCGGAATCTGCGGTCCGCTCGTATTCTGTCCGTCATTCTGCGCAGGTGGGGTTGCTCCAGACTCGTTCTGCTGGCCTGCCGGCGCCTGCTGCCCCCCCATCCCAAGGCAGCCCAGAATAGTGGCGCAAATAAGCAATGCAATGACGGCTCTTGCCCCATCCATGCTTTCAAATCTCATCCCGCATTTATTAATCTTTCATGCCATAATACATGAAGCAATACAGACGCCAATAAAAGCGAATTATACTGGGGGAGGGAAAGCAATGGTCACGCGCATAATGGGAACCATCGAACTCGGTGGCGCAAGCCATGCCGATGCCGTAATTCTCGGCCAGGGAATGGCAAAGGCAGGCGCGGGAATGATAGAGCTTATGGCCGGTTCCGCCCACCCGGATTCCGTCGTTTCGGTCGTTTCTCAGCTGTCAAAACTCGAGCCCGAAGTAAAATTGCTCGTCAGGACCGCATCCTCGGAAGTCGGCGCAAAGGCATTGCGCGCAGGCGCCTCGATTCTCGAGGACACGGCCGTTTTCTGTGATGAAAAACTGATTTCGGAAGTCAGGAAGAGGAAGGCAAGTGTGCTCATAACTCGAAGGCCGGGAACGGCCGGCAGGGAATTGGAGTTCTTTTCGGGAAGGCTCGCCGCGGCAAAAAAAGCCAAAATCAGGCCCGCAAACCTCATACTCGACGTTGGAGTCTCCAAGCAAAACTCACCCTCGTCCATCCTGCCCCTCGCCTCGAAATTAAAAACTTCCGGGGCCCGCGTCCTCATAACCGTCCCATACGGCGGAGATGGTGCAGAGCTCATCACAGTTGCTGTTTCCGCGGCCAAGGGAACGGACTTCATCCGCGCCCGCGATGTCGGGCTGGCCTCAAAAACGGCAAAAATAGTGGGCTTGCTTACTCCAAAGCAGAAGTCCTGAAAGCTGCAAGCTCGGCCAGCGCTACCCCTTCAGCGCGCTTATTATCTCCTTTATTTTCTCTTCGGCATCCCTTCTCTCGAGCGAGCACCCTCCCACTGCTGGATGGCCCCCGCCCTTGTATTTTTTCATGAGCTCGCCAACGTCGACTTTTGAAGTTTTGTTGAATACATTGTGGCCCACGCTCACCCCGACGAATTCTGGCTTGGCGGGAAAATCGAACAATCGAACGGAAATGTTGCAGTCCGGGTGAAGAAGGTAGATGAGGTAATTGCTCCCATGCGGCGGATTTTCGGCTCCGCGAACATCAGTTATCACGACATTCGCCTCCTCGCGCGTGTACTTCCCAACCTCCTCCATGAACTTTTTCTGCTCTTCCCTTTTTTTCTCGTACCTCTCCTTCACTTCGGGCATTGCGAGTATCTCTTCGAGCGGGCTGTGTTTGAGAATTTCGATGAGCTTCCTCCTGTACTCCCTGTCCTCGCGTATGTCGTCCGTTTCAAGAGTCAGGGAGAGGGCATTGTAGCCCTGGGGATTTTTCACGTCCTCGACGGTTATCTGCCCGCTGTCTATTTTGTCGGTTGCATCCACCATCGCCCTGAACTTTTCCAAATAGGGATTCTCGTAGAAATTGAACACTACTCTCGCAGCGCTTGGCGCAACCTCGAAAGCCCCTTCGAATTTCGTTCCCGGGGGCGGCTCGTTGGAGGAGTGGTGGTCGAACCAGAGCCCGCACTTGGGGTGAAAGGGCAAATCCGAGATTATGTCATTCTCGGTTATCTGCATCTCGCGGTGCTGTATCGTGCCCGGCTCTGCGAAGAAGACCTCCTCCACCTCCTCGACCGAAGTAATCAATACGGCGCACGCTACCCCGTCGAAATCGTTGTGCGTCACCAATCTCATGCTTTGAGTAGACGGCCAAATGAATTAAAACATGCCGTTCGACAGGTAGCGCGTGGCAGAATCCGCGACAATCACCACGAAGTTTTTTCGCTCGACTTTTTTTGCAACCTCAAGGGCCCCGTACAGCGTCGCTCCGGAAGAAATTCCAGCCAAAATTCCCTCCTTTTTCGCCAGCATCCTCGCCATCTCATACGCTTGCTCATCGGAAACGAAAATCGTCTCGTCAATTAATCTCGCGTCAAGAATTGCCGGAACGAAACCGTCGCCTATCCCCTGAATCGAGTGGTTTGGAGAAGACGGCTCGACGGCAATTACGCGCACCTTCGGGTTCCTCGCCTTCAGGACCCTGCCAACGCCCGTAATCGTCCCCCCGCTCCCTATTCCGGCAACGAAATAGTCGACTAGCCCGCCCATTTGTTCCCAAATCTCGATTGCAGTGGTAGTTTCGTGCACCCTGACATTGGCCTCGTTCGAGAACTGGTCGGGCATGTAGAAATCGCCGTTTTTCGCTTTCATCTCCTTTGCCTTCTCGACCGACCCCCAAACCCCCAAGTTCGAAGGCGTTAGCACCAGCTCAGCCCCCATTGCCCGCATAAGCTTCGTCCTCTCCTCGCTCATGTTTTCCGGCATAACGAGCACTGCCTTGTATCCCTTCACCGCCGCCACCATGGCCAGCGAAATTCCGGTGTTCCCGCTCGTCGGCTCGACAATCGTCATCCCCTTTCGCAGCTCGCCCTTTCTCTCGGCTTCCTCAACCATCGCGAGCGCTATCCTGTCCTTC
>JAPLWU010000106.1 GCA_026396425.1 Microcaldota archaeon
CATACAACTCCAGCGGCGGTGAAACCTCTGTTGGGGCGCGAAGCGCCCGCGCCGCCGCTGGACAATACTTCTCAGCTCAAAAAAATAACTGCCAATTCATCCGCTGGCTGAACCCAGCGGGTCTCTTGGCCTAAATGCTAGACTCTTGCGACTCCCGAATCCCTTGCAGCTTTTTCAACGGCTTTTCCGACTTTTTTGTGTATGCTCCTTTCAAGAGGGTCAGGAAGAATGTGGGAAGAAGTCGGTTTTGGGACTGCGCTTGCCAATGCGTGCGCTGCAGCCAACTTCATCTCCTCGTTTATCTCCCGCGCCATCGCATCGAGCGCCCCCCTCATTATCCCGGGGAAAGCGAGAACATTGTTTGCCTGGTTTTCGTAGTCGGAGCGGCCTGTTGCAACTACCGCCGCGCCTGCTTTTTTTGCCAATTCAGGGTCTATCTCGGGAGTTGGGTTGGCGAGCGCGAAAACAATCGGCTTTTTGGCCATATTGCCGATCATTTTGGGGGTGAAAACGTTCGGAGCGGAAGCCCCAACCAATACGTCTGCGCCTCGCGCGATTTCCTCGAGGCTTCCGCGTTTGTAGTTTTTGGTCATGTTTGCGAGCGCGAGCATGTGGGGCGCAAGCGAAGTGTCGCCCGCAACCAACGCGCCCTGCCTGTCGCAGACGATGAAGTGGACGAAGCCGGCGTGCAGGAGGAGCTTTGTTATTGCCGTTCCAGCCGCTCCGGCGCCGTTAATTACCACCCGAACTTCGCTTTTGCTTTTGCCAACCACCTTGAGGGCGTTTATCAGGCCCGCGAGCACGACAACGGCCGTTCCGTGCTGGTCGTCGTGGAAAACGGGAATGCCGAGCGTTTGTTTGAGTTTTTTTTCTATTTCGAAGCATTTGGGGGTTTCGATATCCTCGAGATTGATGCCTCCGAGGGATGGGGAGATGAGCCTGACTGTTTGAACGAACTCATCCGCATCCTTCGTATCTATGCAGATTGGGATGGCATCGACATTTCCAAACTCCTTGAAAAGGGCGCATTTGCCCTCCATCACGGGCAGAGCGGCTTCCGGGCCGATGTCGCCCAAGCCGAGAACGCGCGTGCCGTCGGTTACGACTGCGATAGTATTCCATTTCGAGGTGTAAGTGTAGGCAGAGCTGCTTCCGCGTCTTGAGCGGAACCTTCACCCGAATTGCGAGCTTTCCCTTCGCCTTTTTGTGGAAGGCGAGGGATTCAGTTTGGAGCGACATGCGAATCAACCCGGTTATGAACAATGGAAGCTTATTAGTTTATCAATAGGCGAACCATGGCGGGGTTCCCACTCCCTTCTTGGTCGAGTATAGGTAAAGCGTTGGAATGTCCGGATAGATTTCCTGAAAGCTCTCATCCGAATACGCCCAGTAAATCGATTGCGGGAACTCCTTTTCCAGTATTTTCGCTTCCTTTTTCCGCATGAGGTAATACAACTGCGCTCCGTGCGACTTGTCACGCAAATGGTCGTGCTTTTCCGCCTGCGTGACGAGCCGGTGGCCTATTTTTATTTTCTCCCACCAGCCCCTTGGCTTTCTCCCGAGTTCCTTCCCGATTATTTTCTCGTTGAGCCCGTGCTTCTGCCAGAGTTCGGAAAGATAAACGCAGGTCCAGCCCCTGCTCTCAAGCATCGACTTTATTTCCGCGAGGTATTTGGAATAGCGCTCCTTCGGGTAGCCGTTGTTTTTTGCGTGTTCGTCAGCCAATATTGCCGTGAAATGGAGGCCTGGCTTGTATATCTGCCCAACGGTCTCAGCAAGGCACATGAGGTGCTCGATTGACTGCTCATCGAAGAAGTTTATCTCCTTCTTGTCAGATGCGCCCCAGAAGCCAACGAGCGGGATTGGGGAACTCTCGCCTATGTGGTGCCTGAAAAGATTTAGCATCTCGAACTCCCTGTAGGGCCTGCATTTGCTGTACGCGCCCCTTGAAACCTCCTCGAAAATCAGGTCCTCCTTTTTCTTTTCAAGGAAGAAGGGGTTGATGTCGTGCAGGAGGCGCGGATAGAGCGTCCTCCAGAAGTAGAGTGCTGTGTCCCAGTCCGCCTTCCGTATTTTGAGGCTTCTCTCCCAAACGGAGAGGTAATCCTCGAAGGTTTTCTCCGGCTGTTCCAATTCGAATTCTGCCTTGAAAATTTTGAGGGCCTCCGCCTTATTTTTCGAGATGTAGGCCATGGAGTCGTGAACCGCCTGCAGGAATTTCGGAAGTTCGGACCTGTATCTTTTCTCGAGAGTCTGGGAGATTGTGAAGCCTGTGAAAAGGAAATGCGGGATTTTGGTTTTAATTGAATATGTGATGCAGGCGCCCCTCTTCTCGAGGTTGTACGCCTGCTCGGCCAAAACGATTGCAACGTCGAAATCGCCCTCGTAGAGCGACTCCTCGATTTTGGAGTGGTGGATGGCTGAAACATGTGCCTTCGGAAGCAGTGTCTTGGTTATCGTGTTGGTGGTTGAAAAGGGCTCATAGGTTCCGATGTGCCAGTGCCTGTACGCGCCGGCCTTGCATTCCCCAAGTTCGCGCGGGTCGTTTATTTTTAGGTTGGGCTTGAAGGTGACAACATAGAGGGGCGGAGCGTTGACGAGCTCTCCGATTATCTCCCCTTTTACTGCAAAGGGGTTGTCTATCATTGCGAACATCGGGTCGGCGAGGCCTATCTGGGCGGAGTTCTGTATGAGCGAGGCGTAGGTCTTGTCATCCCCTCCGGTTGCTATGAAATCCACGTTGAGCCCGTGCTTCTTGAAAAGGCCGAGCTTCGAGGCAAGGTAGACGGGAAAGTAGAGGGCGAGCTTGTCAAATTCCGCAACGAGAAGCCGCCTGCCCTTCGAAGAGTCCTCCAGGTCTATGAGGTTGTCTTTTATAACGAGCCTGTACCTTTCCTCCTTGAACTTGTCGTATCCGTATTTCTCGTATAGCTTGAAGTAGAAGACCTCTTCTCTGGTGGAAAAGCCGTATTCCGGATGCGCCCTCTTGAAAGAATCCAGCTCCTCGGTGCCAACGTGCGCGTGGGAGATTTTTGCGAGAATTCCGTCTTCGGCCTTGTAGTTGAACCCTATGTCCATGCCTGCCCCGTTTGCAAACGGCGCCTTGAACCTGTATGCAATGTAACGCGGGAGGTAGTCGCTTGCGAGCTCCCTCCATATCGCCTTTATGGTCGTCCTGTGGTCCTCCCGCTTTATCTTCAATCCTCCATCGATGTTGAGCGCGTATTCAAGAAGCTCAGTATCAAAAAACGGGGAGCGAACTTCTATTGTGTGGCGCATGGACGTCTTGTCCACCCGCATGTTGTGGCCTTTCGCAAGGGATTTGAGGAGCATCTCACAGCCCTTGTTCACGTTCTTCTCGCTGAGATGAGAGAACTCGTTGTAGCCTGCGAATATCTCGTCTGCCCCTTCTCCGACAAGAACTATTTTAAGGCCGAGCTCTGCAGCTGCCTGGGAGATTATTTCGTTTGCGAACGACTGCCGGACTATCAGGGGCTCGTAGGATTCGAGGTAGTAGACGAGCTCGGGCAACTCCTTTTCGTAATCCGGATTTGGATAGACCGCGTGGTATGGGTAGTTCCTCTCCTTGCAGAAGCGGATGGCGTTCTCGAAGTCAGATGAGCCGGGAGTGCCGAGTATTATTGCGGTCACGTTGTGGTGGAATCTCGAGGCGAGTTCCATGAGTAGCGTGCTGTCAACTCCTCCGCTCAGGAACACGCCTATCGGGAGGTCGGTCTGCACCCTCTTCCTCACCGCGTTTTCAACCAGAATCCGCAGCTCCTTTTTTACCTTGTTTTTATCCCTGAACTTGTTGCTGGTTTTTATCTCGAAATATTTGGTGAACTTGCCGTTATGGAGAAAATTGCCGGCCGGGAATTCCCTTATTTCGCGAATTGAGCCGAATTGGGAGAGCTGTTTTATCTCCGAAGCGAGGTGGAGTCTTTTATCATCGTCATATGCATAATAAAGAGGCTTTATCCCTATCCTGTCCCTTGCCGCGAAATACTCGCCTTTCCTTGAATCGTATATGAAAAACGAGTACATTTCCGAGTCGATTTTGTCTATGAGCTTCGGGCCGAACTCCTCCCAAAGGTGGACGAGAACCTCCGTGTCGCAGTCTGTTTTGAATTTGTGGCCCTTCCCGGTCAAGAGCTTCTTGAGCTCCGCATAGTTGAAAATCTCGCCGTTTTGAACCGCGAAAATCGTTTCATCCTCGTTCGAGAGCGGCTGCTCGCCCCGTGCCCTGTCGACTATGGCCAGCCGGTTCGCTCCGAGTACGCAACCGTCAAGGGTTCGCATCTCGTAAAGGTTTTTTCCCCTGTGCTCGATTTTCGAGAGGGATTTCCTTAGTTCGGACTCGCTGCTGCCCTTGCCAATGATTGCGCCGATTCCGCACACGTAGAGTTCTTCTTAGGATGATATTTATAATTGAGTCCATCGGTGCGAGGCAAGGAACAAAAGCTTTGGCCTGGTTTCTTATGCATGCTCGAATGGGTGCTCGTAGCCGTGCTTGCGCAGATGTCCTTCGCCTTGGGAGCGCTAATCGACAAGATTGTGAGGGGGAGATATTTCGGCGACTCGACAAGCATGACGGTGATGCTGCTGATTGCGCAGGCCCTGCCGGCAGTACTGTTGTTGTTCGCGAACATTGGCGGAATTGCGATGGCCGAAATTTTGCTTGCGCTCTTCGCCGGCATAATTACCGCGGTTCCACTGTGGCTTTACTCCGAGTCCATCAAAAACGACGAGATTTCCAGCGTGGCTCCGCTGTGGCAGACAATTCCTGTTTTCGTGCTGGTTTTCGCGTATCTTCTCCTTGGTGAGAGGCTCCCGCCACTGTTCTACCTCTCGTTCGCGTTCATGCTCGTGGGTGGCCTCCTCGTATCGGCAAGGG
>JAPLWU010000076.1 GCA_026396425.1 Microcaldota archaeon
GCCGACATCGACGAGATGGCAGAACTCCAGAGAGGTAACACCGCCATGGGCGTCCTTATGGCAGGGGTGATGGTTGCCGTGTCTTTCATCATGCAGGCCGGCATGAGAGGCGTCTTCGAGCTCGGATGGCTCGACGTGGCCGGAATGGCGGCCGAGCTGGCAAAATACGGAATATTGGTCTGATTCGTTTGCCGGCGCCCGAAATCATTGACTACTTACAGACCGTCTTGCTCGCCGGTTCGAGTTCGCTGGATACCGCCCAATAATCCGGTTGGCACTCGAACTCGCGAAATCTGCCGGGCTGGAGCCCGAGCCGGCGAAAACTCCTAACAATCCGATTTGCGCTCGAGTACGTGCGATACTGGCCAATTTTGGCTTGCACTCGATTACGCGAGAGACTGGCCGACTTCTGATTTGCGATGGCGCTCGAGTTCGCGGGAAGTATCTTTTCTGGTTTTTGTTTCCTCTCTGATTCTTATTCGGACTTGCTTACCGAAAGCTGCCCGCGGACGTTCTTGATTTCCAATTTTTCCCCATGCCTGACGCCAATCGAGCCCGGGGCGAACGGGCACCGGACCGAGGAGTAAATTTTGTTTTTGGAATAAGAGAGCGAGATGAGGCCCGAATCCTCGAACGAGAAATTGCCGTCGGCATTCACCTGGACCACCTGCGCGTTGCCGCCGCCCATGCCGCACGCCAGCTCCGCGGCAGTTGAAACGTCGGAGAGCGCGGCCTCGGCAATCTTGTAGTCCAAGTTCGCGAAGAACGCCGAGCGCACGCCGGCCCACGTTATGAGAATCAGGCTCAGGAAAGCAACGAGGGCTGCTACCGCAAGCAGGAAATCAAGCGAGGCCTGCCCTCGCATGCGAGAAGATGACGATAAACCAACAAACGAAACGGCGCTCCTCGGGGAGCGCACATGCGTCCAACGTAGTCGCGGGGCCGGCCCCGCGTAACCGTTGATTTCGGAACCCGCCGATAAACAGACGCCTAGCGAAACCCGGCCCCTTGGCGCACCCGCCCCATCACTCGCACTTACCATCATAACCGCAAACGCCGGACTCGCAGTCATCGCCCTTTTCGCACGAGGCGCCGGCTGCCTTCAGCTTGGTGATGCCAGCCGTCTTGTCCACCGCGGACATGAGCTTGGTCTCCAGGGTTTCTTCCTTGCTCGACCATTCCTTGGAGGTCCGCTGGAGGCTTGCCACGACGACTAGGGCCACCGCGAGCAGTGCCACGATTACGATAATAAGTTCGACAGATACCTGCCCCCGCATAGTCGTAACTTCGCATGCTAGGTATATAAATTTTTTCAAAAAACAAAACCAAAAAATAAAGATGGAAACAGAGGCATGCTCGAACTCGCGAAGTAATCAAACAAAATAAAAAAAGTTGCGGCCTCTCGAGAGGCCGCCGAAGCTCGTCTTTTGTTTATTTTTTTCTTTTTTCATTTGAATCTCAAGTCGACGTTCCCGAACTTGTCGGGGTAGAGGGCTGCAACCTCCATTTCCGGGTCCCATTCGCCCACTGCGAGCGCGGCCTCGCCGAGCGATGTCTTGGGGCCCATCTTTCCCGCGCAGTATTCCAGGATTTTCCTCAATTGCGACGCGTTCAGGGAATGCTTCATAACAAACACCGCAAGGATATGCTGGCCAAAAGGATAAGTATTTTGCCCGTTTACGCAAATGCATGAGGGCATACCTATTCGTCGGTTTGGCGCTTATTCTCCTGTTCGGCTGCGCACAGACCAACAAGACCGACTCTTGGAACTACAAAGGGAAGACGTTTCTGGGGAAGGGGACGTAGATACTCGAAGATTTCAATGGAAAAACAGTAGCAATTGCGTATGCCAGCGGACAAGAGAGACCAACGGACGGGACGGTTATTATGGTTAGGGGGGAAGAGAAGAAGGAATGGCTCGAGTGCGACGAATACGCACAATGCATAACCGGTTGGTTTGAGTATTTCGAAGTTTCCGAATTCGAAGTTTTTGAATGGAATGACATCGAGCAGCAGTGCAATTTGGTGAACAAATTCGAGAACTGGACAAAGAACTGTTTGGATGACGCGAGATGCACCGTATGCCCGGATACGTTCATGACTTCGTCGTTACGGTGCCACGCGAGGGGATACTGCGACGAGCTAAACCCGCAGGCACAGGCTAGTTCTGTTAAAGGATAAAAAAGAAATGCTTTCTTATATTAGCGTGAAATCCGAGTATTTGTTGGCTGGTTTGGCGCTGATCCTGCTGTTCGGATGCGCACAAACCGCCGTTTCAAGTTGCGGGAGGACGGACGACCAATTCGGGCAGTATCGTTGCTACATCGAAAAGGCCGAGGCGGCGAAGGACCCTTCGGTTTGCAGATTACTCGTTTACGTACCGTGGAAGGATGAATGCTATTCCAGAGTCGCTGCAGCAAGCAGAGACGCATCAATATGCCCGACGATAGCCGGCGAGGGGGTAAGAGACCTGTGTTATTACCACATTGCGGAATTCAGACGCGAGCCGTTGATGTGCACGAACATAGGAGGGGCGAGGTATAGGGACGACTGCTACTTCAGCATCGCTGTTTCGACTCGAAACGTGTCGAACTGCGAGCACATCCATCACGATGACCGCAAGCGTTGGTGCTATGTGGAGATAGCCCACGCGGTGCGTGATGCCGGCGTATGCGAGGGTATAGAAAACGAGACTTATCGCGACGTATGCTACCAGACCATCGCAGAATTCACCTCGGACCCAACCGTCTGCGAAAGAATGTCCGCTGGCGCGGAGAGAGATTACTGCTACGAAGTCTCCCTTTATTACGTCGAGGAAAGGGACGTGTCGATTTGTGATAAAATAGAGGAGGAAAGCGTAAGGGAGTCCTGCAGGAGCATAGTTTCCCGCGGGGACAGATTCCATATCAACAACGACACCACGGCGTGCATCACTCCCCTCGGGCCCCGTTATCCCGGCGACGTATGGACAGAACAGGACGGCAGCAAATGTTCGTGTACGAGATTCGCCATCATGTGCTACGGTGGGGTTGTTGAAATCGGCATCGGCCCGCCAAACGGTTCGCCTATAGCTGTGCTAATACCGCCTAAAGGCACAGTCGAACCGCAACCCACCATGCCGGCTACCGAGTGCGATTATATAGGCAACATGGCGGACATGGATTTGTGCTACGAGAAGCTCGCGAGAACCCAGCGCGACCCCTCGCTCTGCGATAGAATAAACGACAGAACCTTCAAGGACCTGTGCTACAGCGGCGTCGCCAAGGTCGAAGAAGATCCTTCATTATGCGCGAGAGTCGAGCAGGATATTTACAGGCGGCTCTGCCTTGCCTGGTTCGAGCTCTCCTCATCAGGCAGCCAAGAAGCCGCCGAGTGGGATTACCAAGGCCCTTTGGTAGTTCGTCCAGAAGCTTACTACTCAGGCATAAAGCCATTCTGTCCATACGGGATTGTAGATTTCAACGGCGACTGGATAGACGTTTGCAATGGCGACCTGTCTGAATTGGACGCGGGCACGGTAGTTAAGGTGAAGGGAAAAACGGAAAGCGCGTTGCGCGAGTCTCTGGAGTGTGCAGCTGGTTTTTGCGAGATTGACTACCTAAACGTTACTGAATTCGAAATCTTCGAATGGAACAACATCGAGCAGTACTGCGATTCCGCGAATCGGAACCCCTGCTGGAACGAGAACTATACGGATGAGCAGCGCGAGAGCTGCATGAATGAAAAATATCCCCTTCTAGACGAAAGATGCGAAATGTGCCCGGACTCGATATTCGCCTCGATAATCCAGTTGCATGCCAAGCAGTACTGTCGCGAAGTCAACAGTGCTGCCGGTATGGTTGAATAAAAAACAAGTGCTCCAGCCGGGATTCCCAGAAATTCGCACCGTTTTTCTTTTGGGGTGTCGAGAGACCTTTTCTTTTTCTAAAAGAAAAGGGATTTCGTTTGAACCCGGGTCGCCGGCTCGATTGGCCGTCCCGTGCGCCGCAGCGCCAGGAACTAAGGCCGAGATCCTTGACCGGACTAGACGACTGGAGCGTGAACATATTTAGCGATTCTCTCCTTTATAAACGCTAGCGATTCGGAGAGGGGTGCCCGCAGAATCGCATGTGGTGCAAATCCTCGAGGCAGCAACGTTGCCAATGGCGCAGCCGCGGGCGATTATCCTGTGGTCGTCGCCCGGAACTCGCTGAAAGAGAATAAAAAAGAAATAGGGAAAAACGTCACTGGTACTGTCCGGTGATTGTGCCGGAGTCCTTGTACTGGATGTTGTTCTTGTCCTGCGCGGTCTGGTAGGTCACATTCCACGTGTAAGCCCCGTTCGACGGGCCTCCGCAAGCGAAGGAGGTGTCCTTTGCAGGGCCCGTAATCTGGCCATTAATGATAATCCGCTTTCCTGCAGGAATACTGACGGATCCGATATCTCCGCCCTTCGGTCCGACTGAAGTGGTCACGTCAATTGACGCGCCCAACTCGTCTACTACGGTGACGGAGCCGTACCACCCGCAGTACTGTGCTCCGGACTTCGAGAACCTGATCGCCGAGGTGTTTTCATCTTTGGTTCCGTTGACGGCGAGAGTCAAGTTGACACCGGCGATGTTTGATAACGTGATTGTGGCGGTCGTGTTGTACGGGCTGTTACTGCCTCCGTATCCGGAACTCTGGAATTTCCAATCCACGGGCTTTATAACCGAGAAACCGGAGGCCTGCGTAGCCGGAGGTGGGTTGAAGATACCAAGGTTCACCAGAACCACGGCAAGGACCACGATGACAAGAACGGCCCAACCGTAGCTCATCATGTATTCAAAAGCGCCCAGTCCCTTGTTCATTTTCATAATTAAACCACCTCTAACGCAACTTTTGATAATAAACAATGGAGAATAAATACCTTCGGACAAACGCAATAACAAGAAGCCGCCGGGGCATATTGGCTTATAATGATTTCAACTGCCCTTCGCGCTGGATTTCCTGCGCGCACCTGAGGGGGATTGTTGCAGCGAACCGGACAGTAATGTTAATATATTGAGAAGCGAGGAATAGGTAGCATGGACTTCCAGCAGACGATTGTAATAATCTCGCTCGTAAAGGTGCTTCTCGCCTGCCTGGCCGTGCTCTTCCTCTTCGGATTTTTCATGCGATGGAAGTTCTTCAGGCACAGGCTCCCGAGCCTGGCCTTCTACACGAAGAGGATGTTCATCAGGCACAACATCGTGCTCGGCACCGGCATGATAATGCTCTCGCTGGCGTTCATCGTGGACTTCATCGCGCCCGAGGCCGGGGGGGGCGCCGAGAACATGGGGCTCATGGCGTCTGTCCTCGAGGTATTCGCGCTCGTGGCCATCAGCTATTCGTATTACAAACTCGTCAGGCTCGAAGTGCCCGGGTAGTATTGAAAGGTGGTTTCATGTCGATATTGGACAGGTTGTTTGGAAAGACCGACGTTTCGAAGGAGCTTACGGGCAAGATGCCATATGCGGTGAAGACCCGCTTTACGCCTTACAGGCTCACCGCCCACAAGAACGAGTGCGTCAACCTCGATGTTTCGGTCAAGAACGTGAGCGGCGAGGATTTGATGACGTCGGTCGTCGTGCAGGTGCCCAACAAGCTCGGCGTCGACGCGACCGGGCTCAACAAGTCGCGCGAGGTGAGGCTCGGCTACATGAAGGCCGGCGAGGAGAAGGAAGTTTCGGTGAAGATTTGCGGGAGCAGCGCGACGATACCCGCCAACTACGGCCTTCTGGTGACCGTTTTCTGCCACTACCGGGATTATCAGCACGTGCTCAATTACGTGAGGAGAAAGGTCTACTTAAGGGCGGAGAAATAAGATAAAAATAAAATAAAAAATAAATTCGCGCCCCTCGAGGGGCGCAATTTTTGCCAGCGGGCAAAAATGCGCATTTGCGCCATAGCGCAAATTGCGCTCGCGCTATTCTTTTTTTATTATTTGGTTCTCGAGCGAGGTTGCCTGCTTTTTGTTTGGTTTTTCCCTAACTCGTGGATTATGCCTTGCCCTCGCTGTGGAATACCGTCACGCCTATTATGAAGCACAGCGAAGTCAGGAGGGGCAGGAGCGAGTACACGAACAGCTGGCCTGTCGTTGGCGTGTCCGCGAGGAGCAGGCGGTACCAGCTTGCGAAGACCATCATCGAGAAGCCCGCGGAGAACCACGCGAGCATCTTCTCGTCGGTCCTCGCGAAAGCGTAGAGCGCCATGAGCGAGATGAAGAGGTAGAGGATTGACCAGAAGCTCGTCATCACCTCGATAGTATAGGCTATTATCTCCGAACTCGCCGGCGAGTAGGTCATGACGCCAAGGGCGAGGATGATCATTATTGAAAAGGCCATGGAGAGCATGAAGTGCTTTACCCTGTCCGTGCTAGCCCGTATCCACCGCGTACAGAGGAATAGCCACAGGCCCATGACGAAGAACGCGCCGGCAAGCACCTGCATGCAGGCAACGAGCAGCTCCACTGGAGTGTTGGGGCTCGGCTCGGCGAAGAGGTTGATTTCGCGTATGAGCATCTCGGCGAGCATGCCCATGCCGAACCAGAGCAGTATGGGCGGCCTGCTCGTTGAGCGGAGGTACCAGAGCCATGCGACGAGCGCGGCCATGACCGCGATTACCGCCGAAAGCAGGCGCAGGTAGAACAGCGCGTCGGTCTGTTGGGAAGTCATGGCCTGGGCGAAAGCCACGCTGGCCAGAAAAGCCAGAATCATGAATGGCAGGTTCGGTCGCATTTGTCCTCCTCGGTCATGGATGGGCTAAGCATATTTAAAAGACAGTGGGAAGCGCCAATTCAAGCTCGAACTTACACGCCAAACTCCTCGGCCGGATTCTCGCGCGAGTTCGACCCGACGCATGAAACAAACCGGGCTCGAACGCAATTTGTTTTTCTTGTTTTGTTTTTATTTTTTTTCCCGTATTTGGCATGCCGCCCGAGCCGCCCGAACGCGAGGACGAACTCGAACGCCATTTTTTATGTTTTTAGACCTGGCCCTCGCACCCGAGCATGACCGAGCATGTGGCCGAGATTCCGCCGTTCGTCAGGTTGGCGACGATTGATGGCAGGAGGGCCGAAACCGTTTCAGGGTAGGCGCACTGAACGGTATCGCACTGGCCGTTCGGCACAGGAACGCACTGGAGCAGTTGGAAGGGCTGGCCGTTGCCGCAGTAGATTCTCGCAATGGCCGGGGGAATCGTTCCCATGTTCCTGTAGCGCACGGTTATGTCCGCCACTGTGTCACCGGGCTGAATGGAGTATTCGACTGTGCAGAACGGCCCTTCGATTTGCGAGGTGACGTTGACCGCGGAAGAACAGTAGATGGAGGTTGAAGTCGTCGTGTTGTAAGCCCACACCGAACCTGAACCGGGAGTGAGACCCGCGGTCAGCATGCTCGATAGCGAATTCCAAACGGGTGACATCGAACCGACGTCTGAACTCCAGGTCATCGGCGGGCAGTCTGTCTGCATTCCCTGGGTATTTCTGCAGGATACTGAGAAAAGTGCTGTGCCGCCCGCTGGCAGGCTCGCCTGCGGAGGCAGGATTTCGCACGAAGTCGCAGGGCCATGCGCCCGCGAGACTTCAACATCAGAGGAGCATGAGAAAGACTGCGAGGTGGCCATGACCGTGTGGCTGCCAACGTTCGTTGCAGTAAGGGTTGAAGAAGGGCTTCCTTCGGTCGAAGACGCGGGAGCCATCGGGCCTGCGCCCGACGACCATTGGATTGGCGGGCAGTTGACAATGTAGCCGCCCGAGAAGCATAACGCGGTGAACTCCTGCGTTTCCGAAACTGCAAGCGAAGCGGTGTCGGGGTCAATCGTGCACGAATCTGCCGAGCGAGGCGAGTTTGTTATATTTGTTGCACATTGGGCGGTGGAAGCCGAGGATGAAGCGAGGTAAGTGGTTGCCGAGACGACTTCCGGGTAGTTGCAGGTGCGGGTTGCGGTTCTGCCTGAAATCGCAACGGATTGGCCCGGGTCTGAGGCCGAGCAGCGGAGCAGGGCCGTTGTCTGAGATGGCGGGAGGTTTGTGAAAGTCGCTGTTATTATTGAAGAGGCCGGGCCGATTAGCGAGGAGGGATTTGCTGAAAG
>JAPLWU010000060.1 GCA_026396425.1 Microcaldota archaeon
AGAGGGAGAGGAAGATGCGGGAGATAAGCTCCGAGATTGAGAGGCTTTTCGGCAAGAGGAACGAGCTCGAGAAGAAAATCGAGGAGAGGGCAGTCGAGATGGGCAAGAATTCGCACTCGTACGAGAGGGCAACGAAGGAGATGAACGAGATTGCCGTGGGCAAGGCAACAAACGAAACGAAGCTGGTTGACCTCAAGTCGGAATTTGAAAGCTACAGGGACGTGACGCTCTTGCAGGCGGGCAGGGAGGAGCTGCAGCAGAAACTGTCCTCGGCCGAGGCCGATATTGCGGCGATTGGAAACGTCAACATGAGGGCGCCGGAAATCTACGAGGAGAGGGTGAGGGACATACAGGAAGTGAAGGGGAAGGTCGCCAAGCTCGCCGAGGAGAAGAAGGCGATAGAAAACGTGATTGGCGAGATAGACACGAAGAAGGCAGCGGTTTTCATGGATACTTTCAACAAGGTCAACGACAACTTCAGGAAACTTTTCAGTTACATCATGCCGGGCGAGGCGTTCCTTTACCTTGACAGCCCTTCGGACCTGTTTAACAGCGGGCTGCACATAAAAGTGAGATTTGAGAAGAACGAGAGGATACTCGAGGCGATGTCAGGAGGCGAGAAGGCCCTCGTAACCCTACTCCTGATATTCGCCATGCACATGTACAGGCCAGCGCCGTTCTACATACTCGACGAGGTTGAGGCCGCCCTCGACAAGCAGAATTCGAAGAAGCTCGCGGATTTGCTGAAGACGCTCGCCAAGAACACGCAACTCATCGTCGTCACGCACAACGACCAGGTGCTCGCATCCGCCGACATGGCCCTGGGGGTCACGAAAACCGCCGAGGGCTCGAAGATTGTCGGGATAGATTTGAAGTAGATATAAAAAGAGCGGGGGGCTGCCTTCCCCCCAATAGCGGATACGCCAGCCCCCCACGTATTCCCAATGCATGCGTTTGAGAACGAGTATAGTATTATCTCAAAAGTTCTATTTAAAGCTTGGCGAAGTGAATAAGGCTTGGCAAGCGGGCGGCGCTCATTCCGAGACGATTTTTTCCGCAGAAAAGTAAACGTTGAGCAGGCGCAGGTATGAGTTGATTGTCGCGCGGAAAGGCGCCAGCTCTTCGGAAGCAATGGTTAAGATGAGCTCGTTGCCGGAGAGTTTGAGTTGGGCGGCGCACCTTTTCCTGTATTCCGTTTCCTGCACGAGCGAGTCATGGGCTTTTTTCGCCAAAGCGGCAGAGGGGAACGGAATGCGCAAATCACATTTCAGCTTGGCCATGCTCAACCACCTCGAAATCGAACGAGAGCAGAAGTTTCTTCGAATATTCGAATGAGATTTTTTTCGGGCCCGCATGCAGGAGTATCGAATCCGAATCGGGCCCGTCCTCCCCCGAATCCCCAATTTGGAAAATTTCCGAAAAAAGTTTTGAGTTCGGCCCTGAAACGCAGATTGAGCCGCGCGGGGTTTTTGTTTTTTCACCGAGAATGAGCGAGCCGATGATTATTTCGCGCGTGTCCCAGGCCCACTCGCCGTTTGTTTTTATGGCGCGGATGCCGCGGGGATTGCCATGCTCCTCGCTGAAAATGAGGATGCGGGGGCAGCCGAGCGAGCGGGTCCTGGCAACAACTTCATCAACGGATTTCTTGCCCCTGTTCTCGTAAACCGAGCCGGGCAGGAGCGAACAGAGGAGCCTGCACAGGCGCTTTGTGTAAACCGAGGGCTTCCTGCTCGTAGTGGCGTAGAGCATCTAATCGGCCTTTACCTCCTTTGCGATGGGCTGCCTCTCCTTGAAAAGAACCCTGCAGCCGCAGTAGGGACACCGGACGAAAGAGCTGTCCAGCTGTTTCACGCTCCTCTTGCACTTCCAGCATTTGTACATGCGATTACCCCTTTGGCTTTGATTTTGATTTAGCGTCCGAGACAATGCCGGCGGCTATTGAGCCCCCTGGCGTCGTCGGCGAGTATGCGCCCCCCGCGTACGTGGAGTCGCAGGAGCGGCAGTTCCATATGGAATTGCCCTTCCTCTTGAGCGATTTCTTCCCGCACGTCGGGCAAGGATACCTGCCCTTCTTGTCCCTGTCGATTTTCGCGGCCCGCTTCCTCAGCTCCGCGCCGCCCCTTACCCTGCTCATGACCATTCAAACACCTTTTTTTCGGTTATTTTTTCCGGTTATTTTCCGATTATTTTTTTCCATTTATTTTCCGGTTATTTTTTTCTTTTTTTTCATTTCGGCAATGCCGGCTCATATAAGCGAGCGCAACTCGTTGCCCTTCTCGAACGACTTGTCCACGAGGGAGAGTATGTCCTCCTTCGTGAGGGAACCGCCGCCGCCCTTCTGGGAGGCGCACACGCGGTCCGGAGTCGTTGCGATTGTCAGCCTGCCGTCCATGGCAATTTCCTCCTCGTATTTCGGGTCGAGCAGGAAAGTGCCGCCTATCTTGGCGAACGTGCAGGTCACGACCTTCGGGCCCAGTTTAAGGGGCTTCATGTCCGCCCGCACGACCTTGCCTTCCTCGTACCTCGGAACCTTCGCGTCAGTGAGCGCGGCCATCGCGGCGAGCGACGAGGCGTCGAAAAGGTTCCCGTCGTAGTCGAGCACGTACAGGTCGATGAAGAGGCACCACACCTTCTCGGGCTCGATGAAGAATGATTTGATGTCGATGGTCTCGGAGCCGCGGATTCCCCTGTCGACAACGCGAGCCAGTTCTATGGAATCCTCGCTTGGCGGACCGGACTCGAAAGTGGGCGAAGCCAGCGGAAGCAGCTCCGCGTTGATTGAAAGCACTCCCTCCTCGGGCCTGTCCGGGAAAGGCTTGCCCTCTACAATCTTGACGCCTGCGATTACCTGCGTCTTGCCGAGCGAAACCCGCGCCGAGCCCTCGGTCGAGGTGAATACGCCCTTCTCGATTGTGATGGGCCTGAAATCGAACGGGCCCCTGCCGTCGAGCCTCTGGTTGTTCGCGACTAGCTCGCGCACATGGTATTTGTTTATCTGGTCGAGTATCTCCATAAAAACACCCTTACGAATAGGCCCTCTTGAGCGCCTCTATCTGGACCTTGTGGACCTTTTCCGCGGCCTCGAACGCCATTTCGAGCGCTCTGTCTATCTCCTCCCTGGTGAGAAGGCCGTCCTGCTGGAACAGCAGAATCTCCCTCGAGCGCGGGAGGATGGCGAGCGGTATGTCCGATTCGCCGAAATTGTCCTCCTCCTTTGCGAGGTCGACGACAATCTGGCCGTCGGCCTTTCCGACCGCGACGCCTGCAACCAGGTCGCGCATCGGTATGCCCGCGTTGGCGAGCGCGACGGATGCCGCGGTGAGCGAGGCCGTCCTCGTTCCCCCATCGGCCTGCAGCACTTCCATGGAGAGCGATATCTCGGTCTTGGGGTATCTGCCCATGTCGACAACGCTCTCGAAAACCTCGCGTATCACTTTAGAGAGCTCCGAGGAGCGCCTTGACG
>JAPLWU010000054.1 GCA_026396425.1 Microcaldota archaeon
TCCGTCTACATGCCGAAATTCACGGGAATTCATCCTCGAAAAGCCGCGGATTTTCATTCCGAAAATTTTGAAGGAGTTCTCTCGAAAGCGCTCGCTTCTGCAAAAATTTCCCCCCCGCAAATCGACCTAATCGCCTTCTCGCAGGGCCCGGGTTTGGCCGCATGCCTCAAAGTCGGGGTAGTCGGTGCGAAGTCGCTCGCCCTTCTCCTCGGCAAGCCCATAATCGGCGTCAACCACTGCATCGCGCACATAGAAATCTCGAAACTATTCACGAAAACGAAGGACCCGCTCGTTGTTTATGTTAGTGGCGGTAATACGCAAATCATCATAAAAGGCAAGGACCGCCGTTACAGGGTTTTGGGCGAGACTCTCGATATAGGGCTGGGAAACCTCATTGACACTTTCGGCAGGGCCATGGGTTTGGAGAGGGCGCACGGCGGGGTGATAGAGCAAATGGCAAAGGGCGGAAAATACGTTCCGCTCCCCTACGTAGTGAAAGGCATGGACCTCTCGTTCACGGGCCTCCTCACCAACCTCACCCGCAAACTCGAGAGCAAGCAGTATCCCCACAAAGACTTATGCTACTCGATGCAGGAAACGGCCTTCTCGATGCTCACTGAGGCGAGTGAGAGGGCGCTGGCTCTCACTGGCAAGCGGGAACTCATCGTTTGCGGGGGGTGCGCCCAGAACGCAAGGCTGCAGGAGATGCTAACCCTGATGGCAGGCGAACATAAGGCCAAGTTCGGCGTAGCGCCGGGCCAGTACAATGCGGACAATGGCGCCATGATTGCGTATACCGGCCTATATCTCTACAAACGCGGCCATAGAATGAAGTTGAGCGAAGCAAAGTCCATTCAACGCTTCCGCACGGACGAAGTGCGAATCTGAATCTAAAGGCTTAAATAAGGTTTACCGTAATAGTATTTCATGGTCGAGCAGGAAGAAAAGGAAACCCAAACAAAATCAATCGCCTCGCGCGGAATTCCCTCGTCCGAGTCCTTATACCTCCCCTCGCACTACGGAGGAGAAATCCGCTCGTTCCAGGATGACGGCGAGAACCCAACGCGCAACCTCTGGTCGCTCGATGAAATCGTGAATTTCGTTTTCCCCAAAAAATACCAGAAGAAATACCACGAGACAGCCCTGCTGTTTCTGCGCGCGCTCATTTCGAAAAAGAAACTCAGCGGTTCGGAAATAAACGAATTCGTGAAAAACAACAACGTTTCGAAAGCCACTTTCTACAATCGGGTTCTTCCTCGCCTCAAGCGAGTCGGCGTGATAAAAGTCGAGCGCGAAACAGTTATAGCGCTCGAAAGCAAGCGAAAATTCCGCCCCATGACAATCTCGCTCTCGAAAACGTTCGGCAACTATTTGATGAAAATCGGCGACTCGTGGCTCGCCATCGTCGACGATGCCAGGAGTAGGGTTTAAATAGTTTTTTCGCCATATATCCCTGCTAATTATCGCGAGGAGAGGTGGTTTGAGTGATGGTGACTGCTAAACGTCCAGCCGATACCAACGCAAGAGTGGCGGCTTTCGGTCCCCAAGGGGTTCCAAAAAGCTTGGACGACATGGGAAGAATTCTACGCGGCGGGACTCTTCAAGCCGAAGCTCTCATCGCAGAACGAAACGCCAGGCCGAAAAAGAAAAAGCCCGCGACTCCCGAAACCACACTTCCGCATCGGGTTGCTACTTCACTCGCGCATATGGCCGCAATTCCCGCTGCGATGGCCGCATTGGTTGCGAAAGAAACAGTGCGTCCAGTCGCAATAGACCCCGACGAAGTCAAAAAGAAAATCGTTTCGGGACTTGCGACAATCGACTCATTAGAACAAGCTGCCAAGACGTTCGACTTAACTGGTCATCCCAAATCCGCGAACTTACCCAAGGAACTGGCCGTAACCCGATTGAAGGGCGTCATCGCCCTAAACCTGCAGCTCGCCAAGCATTTCGAAAATTCCGATAAGCCAGAGGCATTCGAGGCGCTCTTCAACGCCCACAATGCGTCGGGCAGGATGGCGAGGGTGATGGCCGAGATGGGCAAACTCGCTGAGTCGGCTGTTGAAAGTAAACGGTCCGAAGATTTCATGAACCGCGCGCTGGACCTCGCAAACCGTGTCTCGCTCGACTGAAGAGGTGCGAAAATGGCGAGGATGAAAGACCTTGAAAGTGAGCAGGGGGAAGAGCAGAAGCCCGAAACGGGCAGACTCGCGGGGCACACCCGGCATGTCGAAAGCACGAGAATAAGCAGGCGAGATTTGCTAGTGGAAACAATCCGGGTCATGAAAGAAGGAAAGACCAAATTGCAGAAGTAGCTCCCTTCTCCTACTTCACGGCAATAAAGATGACATCGCCGTCCTTCATGATATGCTTCAAGCCGACTTTCTGTCCGCCGAATTTGGCGCTCGGGCCCCAAATCTGCGCGTACTTGAAGTTCGACCGCATATCCCGGTGCAGTTTATCGCAGATATCGCCCACGTTCGAGCCGTTCCGTATCATCATGGGCTCCTTCAAGTCCGCCTCGCCCATCCTCGGCTTCGTGTAAATCCTGATGAGCTTCAGTTTCCCGTATATGCTCCTTTTCAGCTCCTCGATTCCCTTCCCGCCCTCTGCCGACATGGCGATGAAATCGAATTTTTTGCGCAGCTCGCTCACGTATCTCGCATCCACCAAGTCGACTTTGTTCAAAACAGTCAGCGATGGAATATACTTTCTGCTGCCGACTACGGCGTCTATGAACCTCTCGGTGTCCATGTTCTCGTGGAAAATGACATCCGCGTTGTGCACCCCGTAGACGCCCAATACCTCCCTCACCATCCTCTCGTCAATGCCCTTGAGCTTCACGGTCGAGTTTACCGTGATGCCCCCCTTCTTCTTTTCGGTAATCACCACGTTGGGCGGCTCCTTGTCCAGCCGGATGCCCGCCGCTTCCAACTCCCTCCTTATGGGCGCGGGGTCAGGCGTGAAGACGTCGAGAAGAATGAGCGCCAAATCAGAGCCCCTCGCAACCGCAATGACCTCCCTCCCCCTGCCCACGCCTGTTCCTGCTCCTTCCAATACGCCGGGCAGGTCGAGAACCTGTATCTTCGCCCCCTCGTATTCCATCATTCCCGGGACAACGGAAATAGTGGTGAACGCGTAGGCCGCGGTCCTCGACTCGGCATTCGTAATCTTATTCAGAATCGTGCTTTTCCCGACCGATGGAAAGCCAACGAGCGCAACGCTGGCGTCCCCGCTCTTCCTGACGTCGAACCCGGTGCCGGCCTTCCTCGCCGACCGCTTCACCTCGTCGCGCTTCAATTTGGCCAGCTTCGCCTTCAGCAGGCCGATATGGCGCTCACGAGCAACCTGTTTAAAGCTCTCCCCAATCCCCCGGCCTCAGCCGGTCTTCCCCTCTGGCTTGGCCCCAACCTCGGCCTCAAGCAGTCCCGTGTACTCCTTTGCCCACGCCTGCTGGAGGGCCGCGTAATCCACGCTCCCGTTCTCGCGCTCCATCTCCTTGAGCAGCTTGTTCGCCTTTGACTCGCACCTGAGAACGAAGTCAATATCGGTCAATTCAGGCTTGCCGAGCTTTTTCGCGCTCTCCAAAATCTCCGAATAAACCTTCCCTTTGAAGAAGGCCTGCATTACGCACTGCTGCGGGGTGAGGCCAATCGTGTCCGCCCTCCTCTTGAGCGCCGGGGGCACGAACTTGAAGGTGAGCTCCTTCTCGAATTTGGCGAGGTCGAGGCCCGCGAGCGACCAGGCGTTTGCCTCCGGGTTCTCGATGAAGGCGCACTCGAGGCGCGAGCCCGCCATGTTCTCGCCCCTCGTGAACATGAACGTATTCACGAACTCCCTCTTGGCCTGGTCCGTTTCTGTCGCCTGTCCAATCAGCCTGTAAACCCTTCCCTTCCTCCCGAACCTCATCTTCCTTATGAAAGTATACCTGTCCGTCGTGAACATCGAGGCCGCCGGGATGGAAAACACCAATTCGAACCTGTCCTGTATGTCGCGTATGCTCTGGGCGTGCAGGTTGTAGAGCACGAAAACGCCGGGCTGCGTGTTTAGCAGGTTTATCAGGCCCTGTAATGCCAATCTCGAGCGCACCTCGTTTATGATTAGGCACGACTCGCCCATTCTCAGCGAGGCATTGGCCATCGCAATGAGCGAAAGCTCCCCTCCCACGCCAGTGACATCCTCGGTATCCGAACTCTGCACCCGCATGGCGCCGATGTGGAAGCCCCGTTTCCTGTAGGCCTTTACCGGAATCTCCTCGATATCCTGAATCGGCAGGATTCTCTTCTTCGTGCCGATTCCGATTATTTTCGCCGAAGTGAAAGCTGTTTTTCCCACTCCCTTCAAACCAAGAACCGCTTCCGAGCAGCCCAGCCCAACCAGCAAATTATCATAGCCGGCGAAGAATGCGGTCATGCTCTTAAGGTCGAGGTATTGCGGGTAGGTGAAAGGCGTCTCCTTGGTAAGCCTGAGCGCCAGCTGCGTCTCGCCGAAAGTCGCCGGAGGGCCCTGTATGTGGCACCTGAGATTGACCCTCGTCATCATCATGTCCACAATCGGGTTCTTGTAGTCGAACCTCCTCACCTGCTTCGAATCCGAGAGTATGTTCCTGACCGAGTAGCCAAGCATCTCCCTGTTGTACCTCCACAGCGTGTGGCACAGTCCGAACTTGGCGTGCTCCACGTAGATGGGCGAGTTCTCGCCGTCGATGAAAATGTCGGTTATGTTCTCCCTGTCGAGGGTGAGGTTCTCCACCGGGCTCCCGAGGCCGATGGTCCAGTTGGTGGCCTCCCTCGCCATCGCGAGCGCCTGCTGCGTGGTGAGGGCGATTTTCGCGCTTCCGGCAGTGTCTATGAAGTGCTGCCTGTACTCCCTCATCCTCGTGTCGTATATGGAGGCGAAATCCACCCTCTGCTCCCCGGTCGATGGAACGAGCCCCTCGGTTATGGTCTTCTTCAGAATTTTCATGAGCGGCTCATCGAGCTGCGTGATTAGGGGATTCTCCTGCACGTACAAATTCGCTTCCGAATCGGGCAGCTCGTAAATCTGCGCCCTTACCCCGTAGGGCAGCTCGTAGCTCGCGTCCGCCTCTTTTACCGGCACGGCCCCCTCGGGAACCGCCAGGACGAATCCGCTCATGAACTGCATTCCCTTCAGGCCGGAGAGGGAGAGGAAGACCTGCCTGATGTCGTCAAATTTCTTGGTCAGCTCGTACATCTGCGACTTCGGGATTCTGTCCATTATCCCCTTGACCCAGGCGAGGAAGTGCCTGTAGCCCTCCATGAACACAGAGCGCGCGGGCGGCGCCTCGTTGTACTCCTCGAGGGTTCTCACGGCCACGACCGGGTTCATGAACATGTATTCGTAGAACTTCTGCAGGGTTCTCTTCCTGAGCGAATACCCGTCGTCCTCCTGCAGCCCGTAGGTCGAGGGGTCGGCCATGAGGGCCTCAATCTGCCTCGCCAGCTTCACGTATTCCGTGATAATCTGCGTTTTCCCGGCATCGAAGTCGATGATGACTTCCTCCTCGTACCGGATGGTTCGTATATCAACATCGGCCAGAGTCGACAAATCCTTGAGCTGGCTGTTTATGCAGTCGGGCGAGAACAGCTCGTAAGGGCACATTAGGCAGTCCATGACGCACTTAGTTCCCTTGACGTTGGGCTTGCACATGGTTAGAGTTTCGCCTCAATCTCTTTTTAACGCTTTTCCTCGCCCCAGGTGAAATGCGGTTCGAAGCGCAAAATAAAAAAATCAAAAAGTAAGCGCCCTCGAGGGCGCCACCCATAACCTGTTGTTTGGTTTCGTTCGTGCTTTCGCTCTCGTCCCTTAAAAAATTAAAATAAAAAAAGAGGGGGAGGTCCTAGGATATCGCAAGGCGAATGTCCTCCTTACTTATCCGCTTCCTGCCCGCGTACCTGGCGAGAAACTCTGCTTTTTGGATTATCTGCTCAGCCTCGTCCTCGAGTATCTCGAGGAGCTTTTTGGTTGCGTCCTCACTGACACGTTGCGCGCCGGCATCGCGGATGATCTGTTCTACCTCCCACCTAGGCAGTTCGGCCATTTCACCACCTCTGTGGAAAAAATCCATCCCACGATTTACTGCCTTCGCGCCTGCGCACCATCCCAACGCAAAACGCGACGGTGCAGGTGACTTAGTAAAAAAAGCTTTTTATAGGCTCGGTAACTTCCGCTAATTCCACTTCGTAATTCTTTCGCCCCGCGCCATTTAAATACCTCCGGGTGCATAATCCTCTCCGGTGGGGAGGACATGAGGGAGCTGGCTTTTGCAAAGCACGTTCCGGGGCGCATAAGGGATTTTTTCAGCCTTCCCCTTCTAGCCGAGCGGATTCAGGTCTTCTTCGACCGCAAAAAAATAAAACGGCTGGAGCACAGGGCGGAGCGTTTGCAAAGGCTCGCGAAAGAGAGCATCTCATGGACTTACAGCTTGACGCGTCTGAAATTCGACAAGCCAACCGTTTTGAAAGCCATCGGGATGCTCGAGCGGGAAAATAAAATTCGCCTCGAACTCGCCTCGCTTTTCAAACGAATCGGCGATTCCGTGGGCGAGAAAAGGCAGACGGAGCGCATAAAAGAAATCGGAAGACTCATCGGCGGGCTCGAAACCCGCATGGACCTCGAGAGCAGGAGGAGCATAAAAGGGGTGCTTCCCTTTCGTGGCCCCGGAGAACCCGGGTCAGGCAATGGCGGGCTCGCGTGCTGACGGGGTTTTTCTGGTCGTGCCCCAACCGCCCGGGCGTGCTGGTTTAAATATGGCTTTTCCCATAATATATCACTCCTCCTAAGCGAGGCCAATCCAATGAAAACGCGCATGCTCGAAATCGACCTTCGGCCCGTGCCCGGAGGGGCCAAGGTATTGCCCGGGTCTAGGAGGCCCCATACCGAAGGAATTCGCACGGGCTTTTCAGGACTCGTGGAATCGCAAGGCCGCGCTTGCGAGCAAATGCAGAAGGACCTGGACCGTACCGAGCAGAAGATGAAAGACACCCCCAGCCTCGAAAGGCGGGTGACTTCAATTCGCAAAAAACTTGCGCCGCTCTACAGCGTGTATGCCGAAGGCCTTGAACTTTCCCACGAATACATGAATGCAATCGAAGCGCGGGGGAAGGCGGCGGCCATCTTCCAGACGCTTGGCGAGCACGAAAAAGCCGACGAGGAGAGGGTGCAGCAGATATCGCTTTACGAGAAACTGACAGACCCGCTATTGAAAGCCGAGGATCTTAAAGGAACCAAGAAATTAATGGGCAAGCAGGCCTGCGTGATGGAAGAGCGCTCGAAAGCGCTCGCCAACCGCCTCGAGGTTTTTAAGGCCGAAGGCAAACCCGCGAAAGCGATTGAAGTTTGCGGCAAGATTGTGGAAAACTTCGAGCAACTGGGGGTCATCTACAATCGTATGAAGGAGACAAGGCTTGCGAATAAAGCGGTTTTCAGGGCGTCCGAGTATCTGGGGGAAAAGGCAACTCTGCTAAGCCTCTCAGGAGATTTGGAAAAAGCCTCCGAAGCTCGCATGGCGCAGATTTCGAAGCTCCACACAATCTACTCGTGGCCCGCCCTCCCGAGGATATACGAAAGGCAGTACGCCAATTGCAGGAAGCAATACCTCGGGCGCAGGGAACTTGCCAACGCTCTCGCAATGCAAGGCGAGTTCGCCCCGGCGGAAAAGGAATACCTCTCGCTCATAGAGCTTCTCACCAAGATGGTCTCGATACGCCTCATCCGGTCGGAGCTATCCAAAAAGCTGCAAAACACTGAAGCGGCGAAGGAGGAGCTGGAGCTCAGGGCCTCGCCACTCACCGACCTTTCCCAGGCATACGATAACCTCGCGAAAATATTGGCGAGGCTCGGGAAAGACAACTCGGTAGAGACGAACGACCCGGTAAAGGCGAACGACCCGGTAGAGGCCTTCATTCTCGCCACCAAGTATAGGGGAGACGTCGAGGAAATACTGAAAAAGGCGGCGGGCTTGAAGCCGACCGAAGCGTCCGTTTCAACCACCAATCCGGTTTCGGACAAGGAAATACTGAAGATACTGGAAAAGCTGGCGGACTTGGAACAGGGCAAATAACCCAACCCTTTTTAACCCTGAATTACCAATTATACCCGCTCATACCACGCATCATGCGCATGGCCGCGGTGGTGTAATGGCAGCACTGGGGACTGTGGATCCCCTAGCCCGAGTTCGAAAGTCCATCCCTTTCTTTTGAAAAAGAAAGGTCTGGACCAACCCCAAAGAAAACCCGACCTTTCGAAGAAAAGGTCTGGTGGAACCCCAAAAGAAAAAACGACGCTGGGCTTATTCCTCCAGCGTTTCGGCGAAAATCTCGGCCGCGGCCCTCTTTTTTCCCAAACTGCGGGCTTTAAATACTCCGAATGAGCGTATATGCGCAAGGCGTGGAGGGGGAGAACATGCAAAGAACACCAGTACAAACCAGAATACTCGATAAATCTACAAAGGCGGAGAGATTCCTGAATGGCGCAAGGAGGGCGGGGATTTTCGCGCTTGCCGGCCTCGCCGCAGCACCTGCCCTCGCGAGGGCGGACCAGAAAGTGAATGACAACCTCGCGAAAAGGCCTATCGATATTCCCAAGCCCCCGGAAGAGAGCATCTTCAGGCTATCCGCCAAAGAAACGCTAAAAATGAACGGAGAGCGGCTTCCCACGAGCGTGACTCTCAAGGAGATGGAAAACACGAAAGGGGTCAACGGCGAGGAAAAGAAAATCCCGGCACCATGGTCTATACCGGCACCTACGAACAATACTCCAGTCTACTCTGTACAGGGGCTTGGTTCGGGCATCAACTGGTTCGGCCTTGCGTTAAGCACTTCAAAGAGCGGCGAGAATATAGAACCGTGGGTTCTGTTCACGCGCGACAAGGGGGGCAACATTTTCCTGCTCAGCGCTTCTGGCAGTGTCATGAACGGCTCGCAACTTTCGGTCGCCAATGCCGGAGTCTCGAGAGAAGTCGGCTCTTTTCTTGGCAATAGGCTCGACATCGGCACGAGAGTAGGGTTCAGCAATGATGGCAATGACGTGTTTTCTACAACTGCAGAGGCAGGCTTGGTTCTCACGAGGATAGACAGCCCTGTTGGTACAATGACTGCGTTGAGCAAGGGTCCGCAGCTGGTTTTATCCGAGGGTCTTCACATCTTCCCAATGGGCGCTACAATCTCGGCAAGACTTGTTGACGGGGACATGGCACTGGGAGTTGACAAGTTCCTCCCCAACGAGCGGATTATCTGGCTTGGGGGAGGCCAAATAGAAGGCGGGGCAATCTGGAACATCGGCTTCGAGATTCCAATCAAATTCACGGACAAAACCGGCAAAACCTATACAGTATACCTAGACACGAATCTCACTGTTGAAAGAACTTCAGACGGCAACCGCTACATCCTTGGTTTTACCGGTGCCTTCCCCTGACTGTTTTCTTTTTTACAGCAAATCCCTCGGGAAGAAGTTCTGCTTGTGCGTGTGGAAGACCGAAAGAACTTCGAAGTCCTTTATCAGTTCCGGGAATTCGCTCCTCATTTCCGATATTATTTCATACAGATGTTTCTCGTCCTTCGCGTCGATTCCCAGGTCGACATCGCATGCGCCCATCGTCCTGAGGTAAACATAAACGAACGGATTGGACGAGCAGTAGGCCTTGAACTTCTTTTCCCCGTCGCTCGTGAGGTTGTGCATCTGCACCAAAACTTCGTACGTCCTCATCCCTATTTTGGGAATCTGTATTGCGCAGCCATACCCGAGTATGGCCCCGCTCTTCTCCATCCGCCTTATCCTGCCCGCCACGGTTGCTGGGTCCATCCCAATCTCATCGGCAATCTCGCGAACGCTGGCCCTCGCGTCGACAGCAAGCATCCCCAGGATTGTCAGGTCCTTCCTATCCAACCCTGCCATCCTCTGCTCCCCTCCGGAGCTTCCGACTTTCTCGCGCTTGGTTCTGGGAAGGAGGAAGCCGCGAGTATACCACTCATACTCAATTATCCCGTTTATGCCGTAGCCCTGAATCTGCTCCCTGTTATCCTCGAGAGCCTTGTTGAGAATCTCGTGGAAATGGCTTGGATTTCGGGCCATTATGGAAGCGCACATGTCCCACCTTCCCCCGCACTCGGAAACCCAGAAGGTGTTGGGATGCTTCACGAAATATTCAATCAGCTTCCTAGTGTCCTCCGTCCTCCTTACCCTAATCCAGATGTCGTAGTCCGAATAGCCCAGCTTCCTTATGTCTGGCATCGCTATGAAACCGATTATCACTCCCTTGCGGATTAGCTCCTTAACCCTGTAGTTCGTCGTCTGCCTCGAAAGCCCCACCCTCCTCGCTATCTCGGACACGGGGACCCTCGCGTTCCAGTCCAGCTCGTGCAGTATCCGCCTATCCTTTAAATCTATGTCATTGAATTCAATTATCCATTCACTTTTTTTGGCCATACTCTTCTATATACTCATTCTACTACTTAAATTTTCCTATTTTGTCAAAAATTTCTCATGGACGTTTTAAATGCGCATCCTGAGTAAACTCCCTAGTGGCTAAAACCACGGGGGACGTTTATGGAACAAAAGCAACTGCCAGCGAAAAAGCTACCGCATTTTACCTGGGGCCGAAAGCCCCCATATCTGCCTAAATTCAGCTGGCAAAAGGACCGAAGGCCTCTGGACATCGCCTCTAAGGTAAAAGGCGGCAATCTCGGAGTAATTCGAATGCTAGAAGAACTGAACCCGGTTGTCGAGAGGTGGAACAAAGAGGCCACGGCTCTCGAGAGGTGGAAAAAAGATGCCAAAGCCATCGAGAGGTATGATATCAAGGAATTGGCATCTTTCGGAGTAAATATCCGCAGGCGCCACGAAGAAGAGTTGGAAGGAATAATTCAAACATACGTAAAAGCGCCGCGTGAGCCTTTAATAACTAAAAGGATTTACGAGAGCCTCGTAAATGAGGGAATCATAAAACCGCCAAAGGCGCAGGAGGAGCCAGCCGAGACGAAACCACCGCGTTTTAGTTGGAAAAACATAAAGCTAGGGTGACGCCAATGCCCCAGAACACAGAACTCTACGACGAACTCAACAGGAGATGGAAAAACACCTGCAAGGTTGTTTTCGGAGAAGAGGTCGGGGAGCTTAGCGAGTTCGAGGACTGGCTATCCACGCACAACCGCCCCAGATTCCACAAGAATTCCAGCATTTCCGGCAAGGAAG
>JAPLWU010000095.1 GCA_026396425.1 Microcaldota archaeon
ATGGACACTTACAGCATGTTCAAGGGCCATTTCGTGCCCGGGGTCGTGACCGGAAAGCCGATTAACATCGGCGGCTCGAAGGGAAGGGAGGAGGCCACCGGGAGGGGGGTCACGATAATAACGCTCAAGACGCTCGAGCACCTCGGCATGCCCGTGGAGGGCACGAAAGTCGCGGTGCAGGGGTTCGGGAACGTCGGGAGCAATGCCGCAAAGCTGCTCCAAAGGGAGGGATGCAGGATTGTTGCGGTGAGCGACGCGCAGGGCGGGACTTGCAATGACAACGGACTAGACATTCCGGAACTCCTCAAATACAGGAGTGAGCACGAGAGCGTGAAGAATTTCCCGGGCGGCAAGCCCATCACTAACGAGGAGCTGCTGACCTGCAAATGCGACGTGCTCGTGCCAGCTGCAATGGAGAACCAGATAACGGAGAAAATAGCCAAAAACGTGAAGGCGAGGATAATAGTCGAGGGCGCCAACGGCCCCACGACGACCGAGGCAGACGCCATTCTGGTGAAGAAGGGAATCATGGTGGTGCCGGACATCCTTGCGAATGCCGGCTGGGTGACTGTCTCTTATTTCGAGTGGGTGCAGGGGCTGCAGGCGCACTTCTGGAGCGAGGACGAGGTCAACAGCAAGCTCAGGGAGGTCATGGTGCAGTCTTTCTGCGACGTGCTGAATAAGATGGAAGAGCACAAGACGGACCTGCGGACGGCGGCCTACGTGCTCGCCATAGGGCGCATCGTAGGCGCGATAAAGACGAGGGGGATCTTCCCGTGAAAAAAGGGAGCGGTCTCGTTGACGAAATCGTAGGGCTCTACGCGCGGGCAGCAACCGATTTGCCCAAGGACGTTGAAAACGCCCTGGCCGAGGCCGGAAAAAAAGAGGACGGGAGGGCGGCCGCAATTCTCGCCATTATCCTGGAAAACATAAAAATTGCGAGGAGGGAGAAGCTCCCAATCTGCCAGGACACCGGGTTCCCGGTCTTTTACGTGAAAAAGCCCGCGGGCGCGAGCGAGGCCGGGATAAGGGACGCGATTGTCCAGGCGACGAAAATCGCAACAGTGAAAGTCCCGCTGCGGGAAAACGCAATTGACATTTTGAGCAGAAGGGGCGGGAGCGTCGGCGACGGGTTTCCGGTGGTTCATTTCGAGGAGTGGAACGAGAAGGGAGTGGAAATAGAGCTTATGCTGAAGGGCGGCGGGAGCGAGAACGTTTCCGGCCTGTATTCCCTGCCGGATGCGAGGCTAAGCGCCGGGAGGGATTTCGACGGGATTGAAAAATGCGTGCTCGACTGCGTGAAAAAAGCGGGTGGAAACGGGTGCCCGCCGTATTTCATAGGAGTCGGAGTGGGCGGCTCTGTTCCGGAATGCTTCGAGCTCGCGAAAAGGCAGCTCATGTGGCCGGTTGGCGAAAGGAAAGGCGGGTTCTCGGATTTTGAGGCGAGGCTCCTGTGGAAGGTAAACGGCCTTGGCATCGGGCCGATGGGGATGGGAGGGAAAACCACGGCGCTTGACGTGAAGGTCGCAACGATGGCGAGGCATCCGGCGAGCTATTTCGTCTGCGTCTCCCTGGGCTGCTGGGCGCTGAGAAGGGCAAAGGTGAGATTGTGATTAAGCTGAGAACTCCGCTGAATGGCGAAGACGTAAGTGCAAAAAAGCTTAGGGTCGGGGACGAAGTGCTTCTTTCCGGGATTGTATATACGATGCGGGACGAAGCCCACAAATTGGTTTTGAAAAATGGCCCGCCAGTTAGTTTGAAGGATTCTGTAATTTACCACTGCGGCCCCATTGTGCGGAAGGTCGGCGGGGAATGGAAGGTTTATGGCGCCGGGCCCACGACAAGCGCGAGAATGGAAATGTACGAGAGCGAAATGATTGCGAAGTTCGGGTTGCGGGGGATAATCGGCAAGGGCGGGATGGGCGAGAAAACTAGAAAGGCAATGAAAGGATACGGCTGTGTTTATTTTGCAGCCGTAGGCGGCGCAAGCGCGCTCATTGCGAAAAAAACAAAAGTGAAAAATGTTTATTTCGAGGAATTGGGCGAGGCCGAGGCAATGTGGGAGCTGGAGTTCGACGAGGTTCCGCTCATTGTCGGCATTGATGCGAAGGGAAGAAGCGTTTACGAGTGAGAAGAAATAAAAAGGCCGGCAGCATAAACGAATCGGTGGACGCATGAAGCTTGAGGGAATTACCCCGATAATCATATTTTTACTGCTTTTTCAGCCATTTTTGATTTTGGCCATTGATTTTGTTCTGCTACCGAGGGTAAATCTCAACTGGGGACATCTTGAGTATTACAACGCGTACGCGCCGATAAAAATGTTGGAACTTGTCTTATCGTTTGGTTTTCTTTGCTTTGGAGCTTGGGCCTACAAAAACAAAAGAGTAGGGATTGTGTTGGCCTCTCTTTTCTTCATAATCACGCTCGCCTCGATGGCGTTGATAGTGTCCGACCTTGCGTGGCGACCCGCGGTAACCGAAGAGGAGATTCAAAATTTTAAGATAGGTTATTACGGTAAGCACGAAGTTTGGGATAGAGATTACTATGCTGTTTGCTACAAATTGACATACGGCTATGTGGAGACTAGCTGCAACCTCGATATAGGTCATGATTCGGTTAAAGCCGTATTACCCGTAATTTGGCTTATCCTTTGGATTTTGGCTGGTTGCACTTTCTTGGCATCGTTCTTTTTGGGAGAAAAGAAGACGCTTCGTCAGGTTGCTCTCGTCATGTTTGCAGCCGGCTTGCTCTTCTTAATATTCGCTGCGTCATGGCAATTCTTTACTCAAACTTTCATGTCCCTTAATTGCGGCGACCAATGCATGCCCGGCGGTCCAATGTGAAGCTTGGTCAGTCCATCTGAATTTTTTCTTTAGTGGCGTACAACTCTGGGAGATATTTTTCGCTTATGCGGAATCCAGCGCCATGATCCCTTACGAAAAGACAACGCTTTCCTGTTTTTCTTTGGCGGATGTCCATTCGAAACTCCCAGACTACCTTACCCCCCAGCAATAACTGCTCAAAATTATCTTCGCTAAGGTCTGAAAGAAAATAAGCTTCGGAATAATGAAATTGTTCTACCCTACGTTTCTTTCGAGTTTCGGCGAATACTATCAACAAGTTCTGAGACAATTTTTTGTGAATGCGGTCCATAAGTCCATCAATTTTGAAGTAGCAAATAACGCCGTCTTTTTTATGAATTACATTAATCTGATTAGCTGGCTTATCCACTTGGAGTTTAAGTCTGCGAGCGTTAAAGTCGATGGTTGTGACTGTTACCTTCAGGCCCTGGCGGCCTTTAGCGTCAGGATAACCGTATCTTTTGATTATTTCTTCAGCTGAAAACGGGTCCCAGTAAGGCGATTTTGTGATTAGCGTAACTCTCGAACTAGCATTAATTCGCTGGGATTTGAGTTCGATTATGCGCCCATCAAACTGAAAATCATTTGAGACGTTATTTTCGGGTATTCCAAATAGTTCTTCTAGAGTTTTGCCTACTCCAGTATCGCTTGAGCGGAGAGACTTTACAAAACCAAGCTTATAGATTTCCTTAAGTCTTCTACGAAAATCAATGATTGGAAGTAGCTCTTGCTCATCATTTGCCGTAAGGCCCACGAAGGAGCTTGCTCGGCATGTAGTTATAAACTGTGCGTCAGTATTTGCGAAGCACTACGATGTCTTCTTTGTTCATAGTCCTTCCTATCACCCCCGTTTCATTCGTAGGGCTATTAAGCAGCGGAATAGTTTTATACGGAATGTTGCGGTCAATTTTTTCAATAGGTTCAAATCCGAGTTCCCCGCACAATTCGGAGGTTATAGTGCTCGACGGGATTAGTGTTTCTTTGACCGTCCTATTACCTATAACAATTCCTGCAATCCCTCCTTTGCGTAGAACACGATGCATTTGTTTGTAAACGTCATTTAAATCAACGAAGAACCACGCAACTTCTTCAGCACGTTGGGCGTCTTTGGCCGCAATAGTTTTGAGGACCGAGTCAAGCGATTTTGATTTAAGAGAGTGGACGTAGTTTTTCCTTATAGAACCGCCCAAACTGGCTTTATCCAAACGCGTAATTTCATCGTAACTGCGTATTTCGTCATAGTCTAGTCCAAGCCACTGTAGAGAGAGTCTAGAAAATTGACCGTAAGCCACAGTAGTGCGGCTATCGCCATAGGGTGGGGAGGTAACTATCAAATCAACAGAACCGTTCGGGATTATGTTTTCGGTATACCTTGCATCAACTTTGTATGCGTTACAGTCGCACTTTAAACCAGTTGCTCGATTGAAGTCCATTAGGCAGACCATAGAATTTCTAAGCTCCTCTTTGAAAATCTTGAGGACGTTTGGGTTGTGTTTTTCCAAAAGAGTTGGTGAATAACGGTATAGCTTAAACTCTCCGGGACGTGTATTCGAAACCTTACGAACAGTCGCAGAAAAAGGAACAAGTAAAAATTCCTGTACGGTTTTATCTCCAACATTAAAAATTAGTTCACGAATTATGGCCAATTCCACAATTACCTGCGGCTTAAACCAGAAGTCAATATTCGTAAAATCAGGTTTAGATAACGATTTTCGTTTATTAACTCCGTCAAGTTGGTTGAATCGTGAGTTTAGCTTCTCTAGGAAATCGGAAACCCGATTTTTTAAGTAATTGGACTCAATCGGAGTCGTCTTTACTTTTGAGAGCAGTATTGCCAACGGGTTCAAATCGGTTCCTATAGCCCTACGGCCGCAAAGCATAGCTTCAACTAAAGCTGTGCCGCTACCACACATTGGGTCATAGATTAGTTGACCTGGTTGGGAGTATTTCTTTATCAACCGTTCTGCAATTTGCGGCACCATCCTGGCCGGATAGTTATGCATTCCGTGAGTATTGCACTGGGTATCCGCAAATTCGAAATCCCAACTTTCAGTCTGTTGAATTTGAAGTACGGCTTGGCCGGCCGAATAAGATTCAAGCGTTTGATTTTTCACGATATTGTTTACTAGGAAAGAGTTTATTAATCTATCTATTAAGTATACTGTAAGTATATTGTAATTAAGTTATTATAAAAATGGTCCTAAATTAAGTCATGGCAGTAGATTGGAAAAAATACGGATTCATCAAAGCAAGTAAATACCGCACTAGGATAGTAGAATCATTAGTTACCACGCCTAAAACTCCTACTCAAATAGCGAACGAAATAAACTTGTTTAAAACACACACCAGCACGGTACTGAAAGAACTAGTCGCCGAAAAAATAGTCGAGTGTTTAACCCCAGACCTAAGGCGCGGAAAGATGTATTGGTTAACGCGAGAGGGTAAATTACTAGCAACTGAAATGCAGAGTAATATTTCAAAAAAAGGTTAGTCGATGCGCATTCCAAACCTATTTGAACCTTTTTAGCGAACTCTATTCTGATTTTTGATGGAAGAAGACAGGATATGGCACAGGATGAGCCCCGAGGAGGCGGCCAGGACGCTCAAGTCCTCGGAAAAGGACGGGCTGGCTGAGCACGAGGCGGATGCGAGAATTGCCCAATACGGGCCCAACGCGCTCGAGGCCAAAGGCACTGATTATTTCGGGCTCCTTGTGAGGCAGTTCAAGAGCATCCTGCTCTGGGTGCTCCTGCTCGCAGCCGCGCTTTCCGAATTCGTGGGCGAATACGCGAACGGCAGGGTGATACTCGCCATAGTCGCAATCATCGTCGCGATAGGGTTCTTCCAGGAGTACAAGGCCGACAGGGCGGTTGATGCGCTGAGGAAGATGCTGGCCAGGCAGGTGACCGTGGTCAGGGGCGGGAAGAGGAAATCAATAGACGTGAAAGAACTCGTTCCGGGCGACCTCATAACGCTCGAGAGCGGGGACAAGGTGCCAGCGGACGCGAAAATAGTCTGGATTAACGGGCTGCGGGTGGATGAGTCAACGCTCACGGGCGAATCGCACGCGGTTGAGAAGAAGAACGGCGAGGTGCTTTTCGCAGGGACGCACGTGGTCTACGGGAGGTGCAGCGCCCTCGTCTTCGCGACCGGCATGACGACCAGGCTCGGCCACATAGCGCAGATGGTGCAGGTCAGGGACGAGCCGGTCCCGCTCCAGACCATGACCAACGAGCTCACCGCGATAGTCGGGATAGCCGTGGGGCTCATCAGCCTCCTCACCCTCGCAGTCGGGCTCGTGGCTGGCTACAAACTGGTGGACATGGTGATATTGGCGATAGCCGTTGGCGTGGCTGGAATACCCGAGGCCCTTCCGCTCACCGTGACCATAGCGCTCGCGGTCGGGATGAAGAAGATGGCCGAAAACAAGGCCATACCAAAGAGCATGATGGCAGTGGAGACGCTTGGCTCGGTCACGACCATCTGCTCGGACAAGACCGGGACGATAACAAGGAACCAGATGACCGCGTCGAAGGTATACTGCGAGGGGAAGTTCTTCGAGATTGGCGGCGAGGGCTACGACGTGAAGGGAGGGTTCTCGCACAAGGGGAAGGCCATCGAGATAAAACCCGGAAGCGGCCTCTGGCTGATGCTGGAGGGCGGCGCGCTCTGCAACAACGCGGAAATCGAGGAGAAGGAGGGGCAGTGGGAGGTCAAGGGAACCCCGACCGAGGGCGCGCTCCTCGTGGCGGCGGCCAAGGCGGGCATATGGAAGGACGAGGCGGAGAAGAGGTGCAGGCGCGTTTTCGAGATTCCCTTCAGCTCTGAGAACAAGTACATGGCGACCGTGCACGAGTGCGGCGGGAAAAAGCTGATGTACGTGAAAGGCGCGCCCGAGCGCGTGCTCTCCATGTGCGACTGGGTTTACGATAACGGGGAGCTCAAGGAGTTCAAGTGCGCGGAGTCCGAGGAGATAAACAGGGCGGACAAGGAGATGGCCCTCGGCTCCATGAGGATAATCGCGGTGGCCTACAAGGAGACAGGTGAAGAAGCTCAGCCGAAATTGGAGGGGCTCGTTTTCCTGGGGCTTGCCGGAATGTACGACCCGCCGAGGGAGGAGGTCGTCGAGGCGGTGAGGACCTGCAAGAAAGCGGGGATACGCGTGATAATGATAACTGGCGACCACAAGCACACTGCGCTCGCGGTCGCAAAGGAGATTGGGCTTCCCGAAAGCGAGATAGTGCTGACCGGCGAGGACCTGGACGCCATGAGCGACGAGGAACTCGACACGGTCGTCAACGACGTCTTCGTATACGCGAGGACGAGGCCCGAGCAGAAGCTGAGAATCGTGAATTCGCTCAAGCGCATGGGGCACGTGGTGGCAATGACCGGCGACGGGGTGAACGACGCGCCCGCGCTCAGGTCGGCCCACGTCGGGGTTGCGATGGGGATATCCGGAACGGACGTAAGCATTGAAGCGGCGGACATCGTCCTGTCGGACGACAACATGGCGACCATACTCGAGGGGATAAAGGGCGGGAGGGGAACGTTCGAGAACATAAGGAAATTCACGACTTTCCACATATCCTGCAACGCGGCCGAGGTCTCGATAACGCTTTTCGCCCTGATACTCCTGCCGCTGTTCGGCTTCGGCGTCGTGCTGCCCCTTCTGCCGCTCCAGATACTGCTCCTCAACATAATGATAGACGAGTTCCCGGCCGTTGCCCTCGGGATAGACCCGATAGGCAAGGACGTCATGAACAGGAAGCCCCTCGGCAAGAACGAGCCGCTGCTCCACAAGAACCACTGGGCCACGGTG
>JAPLWU010000007.1 GCA_026396425.1 Microcaldota archaeon
TCGGAGATGCGGACTTGCCAACCGTGATGCGGTATGTGAGAGAGAACAACGACCCGTATCAGAGCGGTCTATCAAAGTTCTTCTAAGAAGCCCACGCCTTTAGGCGTGGGAGCGTTCACTCATCGACATGCTCGACCCGAAAAACATGCGACTTTCCGTTTATCCGGAATTCATTTCCGACGCCGACCCGCGCGTCGTTGAATCTGCGGCTTATTTCATCACCCTTCTGATTCTCCGTGAAAGGCTGGACCCCAGGAAGCTCAAATACAAGACCGATTTCACGGGCGCGCTGCTCGACGCCTCGAGAAAATTCGAGAACGACCCGGAACTCAAGGCGCAGCTTGAGCTGCTTGAGTTAAAACTCGGGATGATGAAGCTCCCGGATAAGCCCGCCAAAGAACTGCCCAGGGGGGTTATTCTCCACCGCGAGCGCCTGGCCAGCCAGAAGGAATCATCGCGCAAGGGGCAATGGGCGCGGCGGAACATGCGGCCCATGAAGCGCTAAACCTACTCCTTGAAGCATTCGGGGCAGTAAGTGTGCGTGACTCCCTCTTCGTCAAGGCGCGTCTTCTTGTCCTCTCTCGTCAGCTCCTTCCTGCACTTCTCGCATCTCATGAAAATCCCATGGTCCATGCTGGTCACCTTTTAATCTGCCAAACTTACTTCTCGCGGGTATAAATAGCTTTCCAATGGGCTACAGGACCCCGAAATACCTGTCGATTTCCCATTTTGTGACGTGCCTCTTGTAGTCGGCCCACTCCCGCTTCTGCGACTCCACGAGCTTTTCGTAAACGTGCTTTCCCAGGGCTTCCTGCAAAACCTTGTCCTTTTCGAGTTCGCAGAACGCGCTGTGGAGCGAGTTGGGCAGGAGCGGGATTCCCTTCTTCTCCAGCTCCTCGTCGCTGAAGCGGTAGACGTTCTCCTCTATCGGGTTGGGCGGCTCAAGCTTCCTCTCAATCCCGTCCAAACCGGCCGCAAGCATTGCGGCGAACGCAAGATAAGGATTCGCGGACGGGTCGGGCGCGCGGAACTCGCACCTCACGCTCCCCTCCCTCCCCTTCTTGTACCTGGGGATTCGAATTAGAGCCGACCTGTTCACTTGGCCCCAGCAGACGTAAACGGGCGCCTCGAATCCCGGAACCAGCCTCTTATACGAATTCACAGTCGGGGCGACAATTGCGGCAAGCGCCCTTGCGTGGGCCAGCTGGCCGGCGATGTAGTGCTCGGCCGTTTTCGAGAGCTTGTACCTCCCGTTCTCATCGAAAAATGCGTTCTTTTCCGACTTCCACAGGCTCTGGTGCACGTGCATCCCCGAACCGTTGACATCCTCGAGCGGCTTGGGCATGAACGAGGCGTGCAGCCCCATCCCCTTCGCAATAGTCCTCACGGCGGTCTTGTAAACCTGCACGTAATCGGCTATTTTGAGCGCAGGCCCGTAGGTGAAGTCAATCTCGTGCTGGCCTGGCGCGCACTCATGGTGGTTCATCTCAACGCGCAGGCCAATCTTGTCGAGGTGCGTGACAACCTGCCTCCTCACCTCGTCCGCCTCGTCGCGCACGCCAAGGTCGAAATAGCCGGCATCGTCATGCGGCCTGAGCTTCTGGACGGCATCGCCGTTAGTGAACAGGAAGAACTCGAGCTCAGGCCCAACCTTAAACTCGAAGCCCTTTTCCTCGGCCTTTTTGAGCATCCTTCTTAGCACATTCCTCGGGTCGCCTTCGAACGGTTTCCCCTCGTCTGAATAAACATCGCACATTATCCTCGCAACCCTTCCGCCGCTCCACGGCATGACCGCGTAAGAGTCCAAATCGGGCACGAGGTACATATCGCTCTCGCATATGCGGGCGAACCCCTCAATCGATGAGCCGTCGAACCAGAGCCCTTCGTTGCAAGCCCCCTCGAGCTTCTCGACGGTTATCTCGCACGCCTTCGTGGTGCCCATTATGTCCACGAACTCCAAATCGACGAACTGCACGCCGTCCTTCTTGGCCCTCTCGACAATTGTTTTTGACTTCTCGTGCCTCTCCAATCACACCACCTATCGCCTTTTATTGAACCTCAATAAATAATTTTAGGGAATTTTCAATACAAATGAACGGAAAAATTTAATAAATTGAACAAACAACCCAACAACCGCAATGGGGGGCGAAATTTCGGTGCATTTGGACGATGCCGACCTGCGCATAATAGCCGGGCTCAGGAAATCGTCGGCAGGCTCATTCAGGCGGATAGCGGACCGCATCGGCGTCCATCCAGGCACGCTCATCAAGCGCATGCGCCGCCTCGAGAAGGAGGGCGTCATACTCGGCTACTCCGCGGACATAGATTACGAGAAGATGGGTTACGACTTCATGGCAGCGGTGCAGGTTTCGATTTCCAAAGGCGCGCTCATAGAAGTGCAGAACAAAATACGCGATTTCAGGGGAGTAATGATGGTGCTCGATGTTACCGGGGACTTCGACTCGCTCGCTCTCGTAGTTTGCAAGAACCGCGCCGAATTCAGCCGCCTCGTGAAGAAAATCCTCTCAATCCCGCAGGTCGAGAGGACCAACACGCACGTCGTTCTTAATGTTGTGAAAGACATGCGCGAGTTCGTTCCTGAATAAAATCGGCAAATAAAATGGCAAGGGTGTTGTTTTGGAATACGACATAGGCGAAATGGTCCGCGAGGCCGTCGAGCTTTCGAAAAAGAAAAAAATAGAAATCGACGAGGCCCTGCTCTCGGTAATGAAAAACAAGTCGGGCAATCTCCAGGGGCAAATCATCTACAACCTTTTCACTTCAATGGTCCTCCGCTATCCCGTCTCGCCCAAAATTTCGATTCCCGTTTTCGCAAATGCCGAGGGGATAGTCGCCAAGGCGGAATACGGCAGGGAGGGCCTGACCTGCAGGCTCGAGACAAAGGGCGAGCCCGACGAGGAGCTCCTTAGAAGGAAGCTCGAGGCCTTGGTTGCCCCCATAATACAGGAGATGAAGGGCAAGAAATTCTTCTGCGCCTCGTGCGGCTTCCGCTCGGCAAAGCCAATCCAAGACTGCCCGGAATGCGGCAGGAAAATCACCGACCCGCGCGGCTTCCTCGAAAAGGTCTTCGGCGAGTGAATTTCAAATTTATAAGGTTTGGCGGCCAAATATAATTCTTCATGGGCAAAATAGTCAGGATAACCGCCATTACTCCCGAAGGCAGGCGCACCATTTTTCCGGATGCCGCATTCCCCCGAGGGCCCGTTGAAATTCCCTCTTTTTCAGTCAGGCCTGCAGGGAAAGGGGATATTCGCCAATTCTTCAATATCATCGAAGAATCCTGGAGGGATATGGAGCCCACGACCCACAAGATGATTAAGGCGAGGTTCAGGATTTTCCCCGCGGGCATGTTCGTGGCAGTAGACGATACGACCCAAAAAATAATCGGCTGCCTGAGTTCCCTCCGCATGAATGCAAGCGAAATGCCCCGCACCTGGCTCGGCCTTACGGCAAAAGGGACTTTCTCGAATTACAATCCTCAGGGCGACACGCTCTTCTGCCCGCAGGCCGCAGTCGTGCCGGAATGGCGGGAGCGCGGAGTTTTAAGCAAGCTTCTTCAGGCTGCCGACGATTTGGCAAGGGGATTGGACATTCCGCACCTCGTTGCCTGCAGCCGCTTCAAAAACTACGCAGACTACGCCGCCACCCGCGGTCCAATCCCGGTTTCGGATTTCATAAAAGCCAGCGTCCCTGTGGATGGGAAAAAGGATAAGGAAAAGCTCGAAAATATACCGCGCGAGTTCAGACATATCTCGCTAATGCCTGCCGGAATCGAGGCTTACGAGGAGTTCGCGCGCCTCATGCATGACTCGGCGCCTGACTTGGCAGAAGACATAAACTCCTTCTTTCTTCTGACAGGAAGGAGGCCATACGACCGCAATATCGCAATGCACTTCCGCAGGTGGGCTATCGTAGCCGAGGTAATCCCGGATGCCTGCCCGGAGGATATGAAGTCTGGCGGCGCCATGGTTCTCATGCGCTACAGGTAGCGGGAAAGCATTAAAACTTCCCCGTTCCTAACCCTTTCATGGCCAAGAAGTGCGAGCTCGACAAGGATTTCAAAGGCACGCAGTGCGGCATAGACAGCAGGATAATCCTGGTCTGGTTCCTCCCGATAATCCTTTTCATCGTCGGGTTCTGGGCCTTCCTCGCCTTCACTTACTATTCCGACCCGAAGCTCTCGATTCTCGGCCTTGGTTCTGCAGTTGAAATCTACGCAATACTCGCCCTTCTCCTCCTCTTGTTCGGCATCCCGTCGTTCATCTGGTTTTTCCTCGCCTATAGGGCAATCAAATTCACGATATCCGATGACCAGCTGGTAATACAGGAAGGCGTCATCAACAAAAAGAGAACCGTCATTCCATACGAAAAAATACAGGACATAAATCTGCACAGGCCCCTGCTTTACCGGCTCGCGGGCCTCGCCTTAATCGAAATCGAGACCGCGGGCGTCTCCGGCCATTCCCCCGAGGGCTCAATACCGGGGGTGGCAAACGCCGACCAGATTGTCAAGGAGATACTCGCGCACGTGCAGGTCTTCCAGACGCCCCACTCCTCCAAGCAGGAACAGGAATCCGACGTTCACGAGGCAATTCTTTCCGAAATTCGCGAGTTGAGGAAGGAAATGGAGGCAAGGAGCTACGACATAGCGTCAGAGGAAAAAGGAAAATCAAAAAAAGAA
>JAPLWU010000088.1 GCA_026396425.1 Microcaldota archaeon
TCGGAGATGCGGACTTGCCAACCGTGATGCGGTATGTGAGAGAGAACAACGACCCGTATCAGAGCGGTCTATCAAAGTTCTTCTAAGAAGCCCACGCCTTTAGGCGTGGGAGCGTTCACGTAAAAACATCGGGTCCGCCAGACCAACACCCGCAATGAGGATGAAAAGAAGCCCTCCAACCACAAAGCTTGCGATATTCAGAATCAGGCTCAGGTAAAGCGCCCTCATTCCATCTTCGAAAATCTTCCTGTTGAGCGCCCAAAGCAGAATCATCTCGGTAATAACCGCAAACGCCTCCGGAATCAATAAGAAGAGCAAAATCGTATCCAAAAAGGAAAGAAAAAGGACAACCGGCACTGTGATTATGTTCCCCATCATCACCGTAAGCAATATACGTTTCATGCTTTCGGGATGATTCGATAATTCCGGGACGACCCATTTCTTTTTGAAACACAAATAGCAAGTCAATAATTCGAGCACGAGAGTAATGCCAAACGCCAACGCGGAATTTTTCAGGGTAATGTTGAAGTTTGGTCCTCCCATATCCGCGTGCGCAACCGGCGCGAGAAGCAAAACGAAAAGCAATGCCAAAGCCAGCGATTTCTTCATGTAACTACTACTCCTGCCTTAAATAACTATCCTTCCTTCGGGTAAATCTAGATTAAGTTCAAAATACGAGCTCGTCCGCTGGGACCCCGACTCGGCGTCAGACGCTCGGAAGAGAGCGTTTCCTGGGAAATGAGGCGGCTACTTTCCCAATTTATTGCACTGCTTGACTGCCTCTTCGACCAGAAAGAGTGTGAACGGCTTATGGTCGTTCTTGTTTCCAGCAGCCTGCGTTTTCATGTAAGCGCTCCTTCTGCGAAGCGGGATATTTGTGAATGGAAAACCGTTGGATTGCAGTATGTAATTCATAAGGAGCCGCGCCATCCTGCCGTTTCCGTCTGCGAACGGATGGACGCCCGTGAATTTAGTATGGAACTTGGCTGCAAGCTCTACAGGATGGATGAGCCCCTTGTTAATCGAATACCAGCCAAAAAGCTCCCGCATAAGCCCGAACACTTCCGAGTGGTGGGGAAAAACATGCGGCGAGCCGCGTATCATCACGTTCACCGGCCTCCAGATTCCGCGATATTGTTCATAGCCCTCTATTTTCGAAAGAAGCACAAAATGGAGGCGAAGAACCATTTCCTCGTTTATCTCCCTTCTTCCCACGAGGAATTTTTCATACATGCCAAGGCAAGCATTAAGGTTCACTGCTTCCTGCGCCTCCCTTCCAGTGCCGGTGATTACCACGCCTTTTTTTTCAAGGCGCCGCACCCTCTCCTCTCCCGCAAGGATATCCTCGGTCTGTTTATAGTCCAGCGTAGAGCCCTCGATGGCATTCGAATCACTTATGAACGTAATCCTTTCCCTCTTGACAAACTCCGCTCTCTGTGCAGGAGTCAATGATTTCAGGTATTTTTCCTTGTTTTTAGTCGACAATTCAAGTTTCAGTGCCATATTCCTGGTTAAAAATTCAGTATAGGGCGGCGTGATCCCTTCCACCCCCCGCATCTTCAGCTTCTTCGCAAATTCAGTGTATATTCGCCTAAGCTCATCCGCACCAGGAACCGAATCGCCAAGATAGAGGCTTTCCTTCTTCCAAGCCAATCCTTGCTTTATTGATTCTTCCAGGTAGTAATACAGTTTTCCTTTCACTTTTCTCTTGACGATTCTTGCCATGCTAGTTATCACTGAAATGAAGTATATATAGTTTTCGGTGATAACTCGGTTATCACTGGTTCGTGTTGTGCTAGTTTATCCGTGATAACGATATGTTATGGACACTGCAGCGCCGATATCCGCAGCAATCTATTCATTCAACCTCGAGCCCACGCCACGGGCTCTCGATTCTGCAAGGGAGCGGTTAGCGTAAGCGTTAGAACGTGTTGCGTCAGACCATCCTATTTTTCCCTCTGGGAAAAATGGACAATTCGTCCCGCGAGGACGAATTTGTCGCTTGGTGGGAAATGCTTGGTCAGACCGACGGAGGACACTCAATTTCCGCGGAAAACCGCCCTCAAACAAGGGTTTTAGCAGTTTCAAGGAGTTTTCTCGCCGTTTCTATCGCAGTCTTTGTGTCCGCCGTTTTCACCCTGATGCCCTCAAGCGAGTAAAGGACATCGTGCCGCTCCTCCCGAAACGCATCCATCATCGTAATTATCTCGGGCCCTATCTTTCCCTGCTTGGCATAGTTTTCCCTGAGATAAACTACAAGGCAATAGTGTGATTTCTCCACAACCCCGTCCTTGAAAAGCAGCGCCCTGCCAGCATGGAACATGGAGGCATACGCGGTGACAAGCGCGGCATCCCCGAATCCTGCTTTTGCAAGCTTCTCAGCTTCGACAAGCTTGTCCTCCGAAACCTTTAGCGACTGCCTCGCCTTCATGGCATCAGGCCTCGTTCTCCTAAGCTTGCGTCCCTCAAAACACTCATCAAGGGTCAATCCATCACCGGCTTATTCCCGTAAAGCGTTATGCTTGAGGAAATGACTTCTATATAAAACGCTCTATTTTTCTTGCTCACTTCCTTCCATTCGGATATAGTATACGATTGGAGAGTGCTCTCTCTCCCAAGGATTTCGCTTATTTCCAGCGCCTTTGCATCGCACTCGGCAGCTACGACAAGCAAATCATAATCGCTTTTTGAATCATCCTCCCCCCTTGCAGCGCTCCCGTACAGGAGGATGCAGCTTAAGCCTCTTGACTTTTTGGAGATAAGCTCTGCAACACCCGCTCCCTCGATTATGGACATGGTGAATGCAACCTTAAGCGCCTTGAACTCATTGGTCATTGATGCCTTGAAGTAGGATGCGTTCTTCTCATCCCGCCTTGTAAGCAGCCCTTCATTCTCCAGCACTTTCAATACCCTAAGAACAGTCGCCGGGCTCATCTTCAGCTTCCTTGCGATTTCCCGGAGGTAAAGCTCCCTATACGGATTCCCAAAAAATATGGTCAAAACCCTTAGGCTATTCATTTTCCGAAACAGTTGTTTCATAAATAGAACAGTGCCACTGGACTTTATATTCCTATCTGTTTCAAATTAAAAACACTTGTTTCATTAATGAAACATACATTCAACTTGGTGTCCGTTGTGTCAGACCGTCCGACCCCGATTATTTCTCGCGCGGGTAAATGGGCACAATAATCCAGGCAATCAGGTAGAAAAGAATACCAGCTCCCATGGACAAGAGAGTCAAAAGGATAATCGCCAGTCTGACAAGAGTCGGATCTGAATTGTAGTACTCTGCAACCCCGCCGCAAACTCCTCCGAGGACTTTCTCATTTCTCGAGCGGTAGAGCTTTTTCTGAGCGTCGGACTTGGTTTCGACTTTCATTTCCGTTTTCTTCCCGGCTTCAGCCTCGGTTTCGACTTTCGCCTCGGCTTTTTTTCCAGCTTTCTTTCCTCTTCCAGCAGTTTTTTTCGGCATAAACAACACCTCATCAAATCCGTCAATCTAGTCTTTCAGCTCGCCGAAGCCCGCAAGCCTCCACCTCTGGCCGATTCTCCTCGAAATCGCGAGCTTCGAGCCCTTCTCCGCGCAAATGGTCCTCTTCATCTTCAGAACCATCGTATCCTTCTTGATTTTGGTAACAAAGCCGACCGAAGTCGAGGTTCCGATGCTTATGACGAGCGGCTCGTCCTGCCTGAACGGCGGGTTTTCAATGTCCACCCTGTCAATCAGCTTCCACGCAACGGATATCTCGCTCCTGACTTCCGGCAGCCCCCCTGCTATCCCGAGAAGGTTTCCGACGAGCCCGTCGGATTTGGTTATGGACGGGTCCAGCTTGGTTCCGATTGCGATAAGCCCGCCGGGCACGGCCTCCTGCAGCCTCTCCTTTCCTGTGCTCAGGACTTCGACCCTTGCGAAAACGGGCTTGATGACCTCGCTCTTCTCTCCGGCCGATGTCCCGGGGCGCAGCTCGACCTCGTCGCCCACCTTCAGCCTCCCGGTTATGAGAGAGCCGCCCACCACCCCGCCTACGAGCCCGCCAATGTCGGCTCCGGGCTTGTTGACGTCGAACGAGCGGGCCACGTACATCCTCGGCGAGGATTCGAGGTCCCTCTTCGGGGTGGGAATCGTATTCTCAATCGCCTCGATGAGCAGCTCGCAGTTAATGCCGTAGTTGGCAATGAACGGAATTATCGGGGCATTTTGGAACCCGTTCTTCGAGAGGAATTCCCTTATCTGGTTGTAGTTCTCCCTCACCTTCTCCCTCGAGGCGAGGTCAATCTTGTTCTGCACGACCACGACTTTCTGTATGCCGAGAATCTTGAGAATCGTGAGGTGCTCGAACGTCTGGGCCTGGGGGCACGGCTCGTTCGCGGCTATCACCAAAACCGCTCCGTCCATGATGCTCGAAGCCGCAATGGCCGTGGTCATGAGCGTCTCATGGCCAGGCGCATCCAGAAATGAGACTTTGCGGAGAATCTTGGCCGGCCCGCCGCACTTGGGGCATTTCTCCTCAACCGTGTAGCTATCGCTCCCTTCGCACTTTTCGCACTTCCTGAAAATTGCGTCCGCATAGCCGAGCTTTATGGTAATTCCGCGCTTGAGCTCCTCGCTGTGCGTGTCGGTCCATACGCCGGTCAGGATTTTCGTTATGCTAGTCTTGCCATGGTCCACGTGGCCGAGCATTCCTATGTTGACTTCCGCCTGCGCCAATAATTCACCAATTAGTCTTTAGTCTTATCGTTTCTCTTTCTCCCATCCTTTCTCGCAATTCCGCCTATCCTACCTCTTCTCCTTTTTCCATCCTTCCGCTTTCGCCCATCCTCGCCATTCGCCTATTTTATCTTTTCTCTTTCTTTTCCGCCAATTCCCGCCATTCGCCCATTATCTTTTCTCTTTCTCCTTCTTCTCCGATTTCTTGAAGAACTTGTCGAGCGGCTCGGCGCCCGCCTCGACGACCTTGACGTTCA
>JAPLWU010000028.1 GCA_026396425.1 Microcaldota archaeon
CTTTGGGAGGGTAATCGCCTCCTCCGTTGTGCTCGCCCTTCCAGGAAGGTTGGAAAAATTCGCCTCCTGTTTCCGCGCAAGCGATAAGAGGATAATGATTGCGATGCTCGCAGTCAACACTGCCGCGGTTGTGCTTTACAACTATGCAATAACGCTCGGCCCTGTGACGATTGTTGAGGCGATTAGCGGCTTCTACCCGTTTTTCGTCCTGCTTTTCGCGGCCGCGTTCGCGAGGTGGATGCCCTCATTGCTGGAGGAGAGGCTCGCTGGATGGGATCTGGCGCTGAAAGTATTCGCCATAACGCTCATGCTCGTAGGTCTTGCCGTCCTTTATTTGTAGGTTATAGGACTTAAGCTCGGGATTAAGAAGCGCCCCCACCGCGATTTTCATTCCCAAGAAGGGGCTTCGCCCCTTTCTAAACCCCGACAAATTCGGGGTTTCTTTTGGGGTTGATCCAGACCTTTTCTTTCGCAAAGAAAAGGGATGGATTTTGAACGCGGGCCTCAAGCTTCGCGGGCTTGCATCCTGTCCGAGCTAGACTATGGGGGCCTTATAAATTATAATAAACCTTTACTTTTATATTCTAGAACTACTGAGATTTATAAGGTGATGACTTGGCTTTGAAAAACTGTTCATCCTGCGGCAAGCAGACTAAGGAATACGCGGAATTCCCGTGCCCGATGTGCGGGGAGGAGAAGATAGTCAGGTGCGCACACTGCCGCGAGGTCGTAAACCCCTACAAGTGCAGGAAGTGCGGCTTCGCGGGCCCCTAGCCGTGTTCTTACGAGAGATTGCAAGAGGTGTTTTGGATGGGAAAAGTCGTTGCCCTTTTCAAGGTATTCCCCGAGGATATGAAATACTTCGATATGATAAAAGAGGAAATAACGAAGAAGCACAATCCCTCGCATATTGATTCGGAGCCCGTGGCGTTCGGGTTCAACGTGATGAAAGTCACTTTCCTGCGCGAGGACTCGGGCGGCGGGGCCGCGGAATTCGACAGGCTCGAGCAGGAGATTGCCAAAATTAAGGGCGTGAGTTCTGTCGAAATAGCCGACATGGGAAGGCTTTAATAGAATAATACGGACTAATTAGCCTCATGCCGAATGGCAACGAACTCTACGACGAGCTTAACCGAAGATGGAAGACGACCTGCAAAGTTGTTTTGGGGGAAGAGGTCGGCGAGTTTCACGAATTCGGAGAATGGCTTTCAGAACACAACCGGCCAAGATTCTCCAAAAAGTCTGCGATATCGGAAAAGAAAGTATCGCTCGTTCTGCCCCATTATGCAAATACCGCCCGTTTTGTCTCCCTGGACGAGGTTGATTTTAACAAAAAATTCGAACCGCTAAGGATTAATGAAGTGAAAGACATCGATTCGATTATTGGGGCGGTGCGGGAGCGGGCTTATTATGCGGGCAATATCCAACTGGGTAACTCTCGTTTTATTGAAGGCAGCACCGACGTGATAGAAAGCTTCTATGTCTACGATTCGACGCAGATAAGCTTCTCCAAACACATTGCATACGGGTATATCGTTGA
>JAPLWU010000115.1 GCA_026396425.1 Microcaldota archaeon
GACCTCAACATGTGGTACTGGGCCACTTCCGTTTACGATTTCGAGGATTTCTGGAAAGCATTCCTGTCCAAATACCGCAAATACATCGCCCGCAGCTGGATTCACATCGCCACCAAGCTGCACCACTACAGGCGGCGTTATCTTCTCCCCGAAGCGGACGCAAGCGCGAAGAGCACTCCAGCCGTCGAGGTTATGGGCGGCGGCCGGGAAAAGGCGGAGGTTGACGACCTCGACATGAAAATCCTGAAAATTCTCGTAGTAAACGCCCGCATGCCCCTAATCGAAATAGCGGAAAAGGTTGGTGCATCCCCGAAAGTCGTGGCCTACCGCATACAGAATCTAATCGAAAAGCGCGTCATTTTGTTTTTCCGCGTGGTTCTCGACCTCGAAAAGGCGGGCTACCTCTACTACAAGCTGCATTTGTACCTGCGCAACATGGACGACGAAAAATTCGGCTCGCTCATGGAATACTGCCGCCAGCAACCAAACGTCATGTACGTTGACGAGAAAATAGGCGGGGCCGATTTCGAACTGGAGCTGCACGTGGAAAGCCCGGAAAAATTCAGGGAAATTGTGGCCGACATGCGCAGCCGCTTCTCAAATCTAATAGCCGACCACGAGTCGCTGCTATACTACAAGGAGCACAAGCTCGCGTATCTGCCTACCGGCTGAGCTAACTCGCCCGTTTATCAGGTATTCTTCTTTCATTTACCGGTGTCGGCGGCGTCCCATTCATTCTGCGAATGTCAGCCACTCCTGGCCCTTTTTCTTCTGCCTTCCTTATCCTTGCATTCTGCGCTGCCTTTTCGAGCCTTGACGTACCCCGTCCGGGCCAAAATTGGCGGGCGTAGTCCGCTGGCGTCTTTCCTTCTCTGTCCTTCGCGTTTAAGTCCGCGCCTTTCGCTATAAGCAATTCAGCAAACCTTGCGTCGCGCACCAGCACTGCCAAATGAAGTGGCGTATATTCATAAACGGTATTTGAGCCACAACCGCAACCGCCCCTGATCAATCCAAGTGGCGATATTTTTGAAGTACTTCTCGCATTTACGTCAGCGCCTTTCTCTATAAGCAATTCCGTAAGGTACATGTTAGTTTTCAGTATTGCTCTAGCAAGAGGCGTGACCCCATGCCTGGCCGTTTCATTCACGTTTGCACCGTTCTCTATGAGATGCGCAATCCTGGGCCTGTCATCATTTTCCACCGCAAGCATTAGCGGTGTGAGGTCCAACTCAATTTTGGCTTTTTCCGTGAGTCTCTCTACAGTCTCAAAATCCCCCTTGCTTGCAGCTTCGAGAATCGCCGTTATTCGCGAAGAATACCTTGCTGTGCCAAATACCGTCCTTCCATGATTGTCTTTTGCGTTTACGTCAGCGCCTTTCTTCAAAAGTGGCAGAATAATCTCAATATCGCCCCTAGTTGCATTGCACCCGTCTACCGCATAATCAAGACATGACCTCCCATGATTTGGTTTCGCATTTACATCAGCGCCGTTATCCATAAGCAGTAAAGCAATGTCGTTATACCCTTGGTATATTGCCACGTGAAGAGGCGACATGCCGTTACCTCCCGGACAATACCAGCTAACACACGCCTCGTTCACGTTAACGCCTTTTCTTATGAGCTCGGCTACCGCCTTCGTGTCGCCCTCGAATACCGCGCTTTCAAGTTCGGTCACCATTTTCCCACCCCCTGTTGCTGAGCCAGCTCCTGCTAGCTCTTTTCCTCTTACACTTCCTTCCACCTGGCCTCCCGACTTGCTTGCTCTATTATGCGCCCCGTAGGATATAAACCCTTTCAGACAATTTTTTATCAAAATAGAAAAATTTAAAAGCAAGAAGTTGAATATGATAAAATAATATGGAAAAAATTAAACTTGACCTCAAGGACAGGAGGATACTGTACGAGCTCGATACTAACAGCAGGCGGAGTTTCTCCGAGATTGGAAAAAAAGTCGGCCTAAGCAAGGAAGTCGTGAATTACAGGGTGAAGCGGCTAACGCAGGAAGGGATAATCAAGGGCTTCACGGCGGCCATAAATATCGGAAAGCTCGGCTACACCTCCTTCAGGTTGTATGTCCGCCTTTCGGGCGCGACTCCTTCGAAAGAGGCGGAGATAGTGCAATACCTCGTGAAAACCAAAATCGTCCAATGGGTGGCGAGCGCTGAGGGCAACTGGCACATTGCCTTTTGGGTCTGTACGAAGACGATTTCCGAATTCAACAATTTCTATAGAACCTTCTTCTCAAAATATGTAAAGTACATAGACGAACATAGGTTAGGCATATGGACCAAGTGTTTTCTTTTCAGAAGAGCATTCATCCTCGGTATTAAGGAGGATTCCACCGAGCCCGACATATTCATCACGTGCCCGGAAAACCTACCCCTGCGCAGTAGCGACCTGAAGATTCTTAAAATACTTGTAGCTGACGCGCGAACACCAACGGTTGAGATAGCGAAGAAGACCGGCCTCTCCCCGAAGTCCGTTGATTCAAGAATAAAACTGATGAAAGACAGCGGCGTCATAGTCAATTTCAGAACAATATTCGATTTGGGAAAACTTGGCATAACGTATTACAAAGTGAATTTCAGTTTGAGGAGCCTTGACAAAGACAAAGTCAAGAGCCTGAAGGAGTATGCTCACCTTAACCCAAATGTCGTCTACGATAATGAAACTTTGGGGGGATGGGACTTCGAGATAGACGTGCAGACTTTCGGAGACGAGGAATTCGAGAGCTTCATGGACGAATTCAGGACTAGATTCTCAAACGTCATCCGCTCCTACGAAATACTGAAATTCAGAAAGGAGCACAAATTCGTTTTTCTGCCTACGGAAAAATGAGTCAGTCGTGGTGGCCGGTTCGCGTTGCTTTCTCCCGCATTTCGACTTCCCTCGCCATGAGCGTCGGCCTGTCAAGCCCGACTGAGCTGTTCCCATTCGGCTTGCTGTTGTTTCCGTTCCTACCCGCCCTAAACGTTATCGTAACCTCATTAACCTCATAGATCGGGCCGTTATAACCCTGGTCGCGCAGCATCTGCCTCTCGGCGTTCCGCTCCATCATTTCTCTTCCGCCAATTCCGCTGTGCCCGTTCCCCCCGGCAGCTTTTTCTGCCAGCGGCTCCCTGCTCCTAGGTCGTTGGACCACCCCCAAACTTCTAGAAGCATGTTTATCCGCCTTCTCCCTTAGGGCCAAAGCACCTTTCATGTCTCCCACCAACAGGGGTTTCTTTTAACTCGGATAAATAATTTTTAAGAAATTCATGTACAAATGAGCATAAAAATTCAAAAAAATGAACAAACAATGCGAAAAATGGGGCGAATCAATCAAACATTGCTCATTTGCTTAACCTATTTTTCAGCGGAAAGCCACTCCCTCGCGCCGTATTTAAACGCCCCAACCTCTTCTTCACGCGAGGCGTCTTGCATGATAGAGGATGAGATAATACATTGGTGGAAGGACGAGAAGGGCGAGAACCACAGGAACTGCCTTCGAGTCGAGAGCGAGCCCCCGCAGCTCAATAACGGCTTCCCTCGTGATGGGGTCGTTTCGGTAAGGCTCATCAACACGGTGAGCAACCAGTGCATCAAGCTCTCGCCGGACGAGGCGCTGCGCATTAGCACCCAGCTCCTCCAAGTGGCGAAGGAACTTCTCAACGAGAAAAGGGTTCTCTGGCACCAGCACGAGGAGTAGGTTGGGTTGAAGCAGCTCCGCTAGTTATGCATTATTAGTGGACTCGAGGGGATTCGAACCCCTGGCCTCCTGCATTTAAGGTCGATTTGGAGTTCCAAACCACATGCCAAGCAGGCGCGCTACCACTGCGCCACGAGCCCACTTTACGAGTCTAAGCCGGAGATATGAAGACGATGTTGTCTCCCCTCAACAGGAGCGTCCCGAGCTTTCTCTTAACCTCGCCGTTCTGCAGCTCCTCCGCCCCGTCGAGCACGAGGTTCATGTGAATATCATAGGAAATCATGTTCCCCCTTACCTCTAACCCGCCTTTCAGCCTTATCAGCACCGAGTTGTTCAGCGCCGTGTTCAGCACGTCAAATGGTCTCTTTTCCGTCATCAAAAAACACCTCAAAAAATTAACATATCCCTTATTCCGCGAGAATTTATAAGGCTTGCCCGCCCCCTCACGGCCTCGCTAAAACGTAACATATGTCTCTTGCTTCCTCGCTGCTTACCTTCTCGCATAACTCGGGGTTATTCGTTTCGTCTGCAATCTGAAAGTAGCAGTGTGCCGTGTCCATTATTGATATTAAGTCTGAAATCTGACTGAGCTTATCGCATGCGGACGGGTCGTTAGTTGAACGCGCCTCTCGGATTTGGACCAAGAAGAAACAAGATGGCCTCATAAACTCGTTTTCAATTTTCTCGCAAATGCCCCAGTCTTTCCTTGCCATCCCGACCCTCCAATAACAAAAATCGGCTTCATATGTGCCCAACTCCCCGCACCTCGAAGCATCCAGGCTCGCCACGGCCAGGCATGTTTGCGAGTTGTTTTCAATTTTTTCGCAAGCAGATGCCGCCCCCTCTCTCGGCTCGAAAGAATACCCCGGCGACGGGATAGCGGCCGAAAAATAGCAGCTGTCCCTAATCTGCGAATCGGTTATTTTAACGCAAAGAGAGGCATCCCCGTTACTCTCCGCTACGCCCTCATAACACCATTCCTTACCTTCGAGTCCCGACATAAGTTCGCACATTGAAGGGTCTTTTTTATCCACTGCCCAAAATTTATAGCAGTCGTCTCTTTCCGCTTGCTTCGTTATGCCATCGCAAGAAGCTGGATATTTTGGCGGCGAATTGGCAATAAAATCAGGATTTGAGTTAAGAATCGCGGTTGTGGCTGCGGCCAAGGCATATCCCCCAAGCAAAAATACAACCCCTAATGCGAACAAAATATACGAAGCCTTCTTGAGGTCCCCTCCATCTTTCGAAGTTTTTGATAAGAAAAAAACAACCACCGCCGCGATAAGTATCGCAATGGGGACCCAGGGCAAAACGGCAGCGAAAAAATGCTCGGCTCTCACGAGCGTTCCTACGAGCGATGCCATCCAAACCACCCCGGATTATCTCGCGTCAGCCATTATCACTATATCAGCGGTATTCTTGAGGGCTATGCTGAAGCCCGGCTCGGCGCCAATCACAATTGTCTCCTTGCCGAGCTCCTTCGCCTTTATGAAAACGGGCCTGAAGTCAATGTCGCGGGTCATGAGCGCGATTATCTGTATGTTCGGGTTGAATACCTGCTGCATTGCATCCACAGCCATGGTCACATCCACGTCGCCAGTCGTAATCACCGGCTCGTAGCCCTGGTTGGTCATGGCCTCGATGAGCTTATCGGAAGCGTACTGGTCGAGGTAGATTTTGCAAACCTTTATGGCGCCCAGCTTCTTGAGCTTCCTGAGCACTGCCTCGAGGTCGATATTCACGTCTTTTCTTATCACGTTCGGGCCGTCGACCAGGAAGGCTATGTTCCTCGCCTCGCTCCGCTTCATGGCGGCCCTGAGCTTCTCGAACATCTTTTCCCCGACCATAAAAATCAACCAAAACTTCAAATCAACAAACTCTTCTCGCATTCTCGCTCGTTTTTTTGGCGACTTTGCCAACCCCGACTCCCTCGCGTCAAATAACCGGGGTTCGCGGAATCCTCGGCTTTCAAGCCGTCGAGGAGCGAACCCAAATCCGGATTCCGCCTGAAGCCCATCCGTGCGGAATCCGGGGCTTCAGCCCCGGTTATTTCAATCCATCAACCTGTAAAATTTCCTCGCATTCTCGCTCGTAGCTCGCGCAACTTCTTCAAACGCAACCCCCTTCGTTTTGGCAACGAGCTCCGCAGCCTCGAAAACTGAATTTGGCGTCTTTCCGAGGTAGGGCGCATCGCTTTCGAGCAGGAGATATTGTAGGGGAACGGCCTTAATTACCTTTTCCCTCGAGCCCGATGGAACGGGCGGAACCGTGAAATAATAGCCTAGCTCAACCCCGCGCTTCGCCTGCGCCGGCTGCCCGCTGAAGCAGTGAAGGAGAACGTCTTTTGCTTGTCTCGCCTCGAGCACGTCAATCACTTCTTTCTCGGCGTTTCGCGAATGAATCACGACCGGCAGGTTGCGTCCAATCGCGTAATCAAGCAATTTTTCGAAACATTCCATCTGGTTTCTTCTTTCGCCATCATTTTTGGCCCAGTGATAGTCGAGGCCAATCTCGCCGATGGCAACAACGTTTTTGTTCGCAACCGCGTCAATCAGTTTTTCCGCTTCCCCTTTTTTTCCCGCTTCTCCAGGTTTTCTCATTGCGTCCTGCGGGGAGATTCCGGCAACCGCAAAAACAAAACCCGGGTATTTTTCCGCAATCTCAATCGACTTGATTGAACTCTCCAAAGAATGCCCGCATGTAACCAAGAATCCCAGTTTGCCCTTCGCCTCGCTTACCGCTTCATCCGCATTTCCCATATCCGAGAGGTGGCAGTGCGAATCGACAAGCCCGGGGGGCAGTCCGGCCGGAGCAGGCATACGCCAATCTTATGCGAAGAGGTTAAAAATCTTTTTCGCCCAAAGGCTTCAGTCCTTTGGTGATTCTTACGGTTCTTTGGTGATTCTTGTGGAGAAGATGTTCGCGAGCATGAAAGATCTCAAGGTCGGGAAATACGTGCTCATCGACGACGTTCCATGCAGGGTAGTCGACATAGAGTCCTCTGCGCCCGGAAAGCACGGGGCAGCGAAGATGCGCGTGACCGCAATCGGGATTTTCGATGGCAACAAGAAGACGCTCCTAAAGCCGTCGGATGCCGACGCCGAGGTGCCGGTCATAGCGCGAAAGGTGGGCCAGGTCATGAACGTTTCGGGCAACACGGCGCAGGTCATGGACTCGGAATCCTTCGAGATGTTCGACCTCCAGATTCCCGAGGATATTACGGGAGTCGAGGCGGGCAAGGAAGTCGATTACATGCAGGCCATGGGAAGAAAAGTCATGACGAGGGCAAGGGTTTAATATTGGCGATAACAGGAAGCATAGGGTGAACACATGGAGATAACGATCGACAAGATGGACGATAACAAGCTGCTCAAGAGGAAGGAATGCTTCTTCACGGTTTCCTTCGAAGCCGCAACTCCCCCCAGGGGGGCGGTCAAGAAGGAGCTCTGCTCGAAACTCGGAGTGGACGAGGAGCTCGCGGTCCTGGATTACATACGGCAGGGCTTCGGCCAGTCGAGCGTCAAGTGCTATGCCAAAGTCTACGACTCGAAGGAGGGCATGGGCGTTGAGCTCGATTACAAGTTCCAGAGGGGCAAGCCCAAGGCGGAAAAAGAGGCGGCAAAGGCCCAGAAGAAAGCCGCGAAGGAAGCGGCAAAAAGAGAGAAGAAAAATAAAACGAACGTAAAGTAAGCCAAGGCCGAGGAAAAAGGCCCGAAAAGAAGGGAAGCCAAGAAGAGAAAAAAACCAGAAAAGGCGGAAAGCCAAGAGGAAAATTTAGAAAAAAATAGCGGTGATCTGAATGGCAGAGGAAGCGGCAAAACCTGAAAAGAAGGAGAAGAAGGAGAAAAAGGAGAAACAGCCGA
>JAPLWU010000107.1 GCA_026396425.1 Microcaldota archaeon
TGAACATCGTGTTTGCAATTCCGACCGCGCCCACAAGGAGCGAAACCGCGGCTATTCCCGCAAGGAAGAGCGTGATGCTGCTCGTTGCGCTGCTGATACTAGCCTGCATGTCCTTCGTAGCGGAAAGCGAGAAGTCCTGCTCGTCAACTCCCCTCGAAATCATGAGCGCATCCGTTATCTCAGTTTCCACCGTGTCTATATCGGCCCCGTCCTGTGCCAATACCGATATACTGTCATACTCGTCCTGCACCGAGCCGTTGAGGACCTCGTAGGCGTTGTCAATCGGCATGTAGATTGAGCGGTCGAAGCGCCCCGTATCCTCGGTTATTCCTATAACCTTAAAGCTTCTCCCGGCTATGCGGAGCTCCTTCCCGAGCGTTATCTCCTTTTTGAAAAAAGTGCTGGCGAGCGAATAGCCGATGACAATGACATTTTTATCCGAACTCGTTAGGAGTCTCCTTCGCCTGCTTTGCTGCTCGTCACTTCCGCCCATGTTTCCGGGTCGGTCCCGGTAATCTGCAGCGTTCCGCTTTCGCTTCCGTAAGTAACGTTTGCCCTTCCGCTTATCTGCGCGTTTATCACGCTTATGTCAGCCATGCTCTCCAGCGTTTGGACGTCGTCTTTTGTCAGCACAGAACTGTCCGAGCTTGATTCCCCGCCCATCCCGCCTGGGCCACCCCCTCCTCCGCCCATCGCCCCGAAGCCCATCCCCTGCGCCCTCGAGTAGCCGGGGGAGAGGGTTATCAGGTTGGCGTTCAAACTGCTCAGCTGGGAATTCACCTGGTTCTGCATTGTCTGCCCAAGCGAAACTATCGCTATGACGGAAGCCACGCCTATGACGATACCGATTATGGTGAGCCAGCTCCTGAGCTTGCTGTGCATTACCATGTTCACGGCAACTTTGAAGCATTTATCCAGTTTCATTCAATCCCTGCCATGATTCTTCCCATGCCCTCCGGCTTCGAGGGCGCATCCATTGAGCCCCATACAATCCCCATTTGAAAATTACTCCAACTCGCCCATCGGCTTTATCATCTCCTTATTTCTCTCAACCCTGACGACTTCCCCGTCCTTGAGCTCGATGAACCTCTGCGCATACCTGGCCAAATCGTGGTCATGCGTTACGAGTATGATGGTTTTGCCCTGCGTCTTCCAGAGCTTGTAGAGCATCTCGAGCACTCCTCTCCCGGTCACGCTGTCGAGCGCACCGGTGGGCTCGTCCGCAAGAATTATTTCAGGGTCGGCAGCAAGCGAGCGGGCGATTGAAACTCGCTGCTGCTCGCCCCCCGAAAGCTGGCCAGGCCGGTTTTTCATCTTTTCCCCGAGGCCCACGAGCTTCAAAATTTCCCCTGCCCGTTTTTCCGCCTTCCCGCCATCGAACTCCTGGAGCTCGAGGGGCAGAATCACGTTCTCGTAGGCGCTCATGTTAGGTATCAGATTGTACTGCTGGAAAATGAAACCAATCATCCTGCCCCTGAGGGTTGCGAGGTCGGATTCGCTCATCTTTGAGATATCCCTCGATTTGAGGAAGATGCTGCCCCGAGAGGGCGTGTCGAGGCAGCCGACGAGGTTCATCATCGTGGATTTACCGCTTCCCGAAGGCCCCACTATCGCGACGAAGTCGCCCTGTTTTATCTCCACGCTCACGTTCTTCAGCGCGTGAACCTTGATCTCGCCCATCTGGTAGGTCTTCCAGACGTCCTTGAGGACCACAAGCGGCCTTTCAACCGAACCACTATTCCCCTTTTCCATTCAACCGCCTACTCCTCCCATCAAGCTGCCTTTTTCTCCCGAACCCCCCCTTTTTCCATCCTAACTGCCTATTTATCGATATCCAAATCCAGTTTCCTCTTCCTCCTCCTGTACAGGTAGTAGCCGCCTCCCGCGGCCACTAGGACAATCGCCCCGAGCTGGATGGCATCAAGGCCGAAAATTATCCCGCTCGACTTCGCAGTCGTTCTTGAAGCGAATGAAGTCTGCCCTGCGCCCGCGGAGTTGATGCTCACTTCCTGGATTACCGTGTGCGGCTGGTTCTGCTCGTCCTTGAAGGTGACGGTCACTTTTGCCTTTCCCGTGGCCTGCTGGGTTCTGTTGACCTGCTGCGTCGTGTTGGACTGCCTGGAGCCGTTCTGCTGTGGAACTGATGCGCCGGAGCTGGCTCCAGGCTGGGGCATCGTCCCGCTCATGTTCGCTGTTCCCGAAGAACTCGCCGAAACGGTGATGGTCGAATAATCGTCTATGGCCATCGTCCCGATGAACTTCTCGGTCTTGCTCCCTCCATAGTCAACGACCGCGTAGACGCTCCTTATCGCCGTGTTCCCCACGTTCGAAACCTGGATGACAATCTCGCTCCCGGTCGTCGAAGTCGAGACCTCGCCCGTGATTTTTATTTCCGGCGTCGCCTCCACGCGTATCCCAACCTCATGGGTGAAGGTTTTGCCAGTGCCCAGCGTCACGTTCACGGGCAATTCGTAATATCCCGAACTCGCTGAGGCGTCGATTCCCAGGGATACTGTTTCGTATGCGGTTTTGCCAGGCTCAATGGAGCCGAAATAGATCTTGCTCGCCCCGAGCGGAGTGAACACGCTCGTAGAGCTGACATCAACGATTGCGGAAGTTTCGCTAGTCCCGATGTTTTCAATGGCCAGCTTGAAGTCCACCGCGGCCCCAATCTCGGCCGTGGACATGGGGTCGAGGCTTAACCTGAAATGCGATGACGGGTCGAGTACGTTGACCGCCCCGACGTAGAGCGGCGGAGTTGTTTGGTTCTGCAGCGCGTCCATGTACGAGAAAGTAAGCGGAATCAAGTACTGGCCAACCGACGCCAGCGAAGAGGAGACTAGCTCGATTGTGACGTTTTTTGCCGAATCCGACGGTATGCTGCCGACGTATTTCCTCGTGCTGCCTTCTATCGAAAACGAGGAGTTCAGCGGGCATGAAATCGTCAAATCGTTTACTATGCCCCCTGTGTTTCTTATCTCAAGGTCTACTGAAACTTTTTCCCCCGGGGACAGCGATGCCTTGCCAATCGAGAGCGTGTCGACCTGCAGAATCTCGTTCTGCGAGATGACTACCGGAACGGAGAAAGTCGTGGATTTCGAACTTCCTCCCTCAGGAGTCGCCAGGTAATACGCGCTAATCGTGTAGAGCATCATCCCGGAATTGAAATCCTGCGGAATTGTAAATGGAATCGAAACCTGCGAGTTCGAGCCCGCTGCTATGTCGCTCGGGTAAGTGGAAATGATTTTGTGCGCGTAGCTGTCCGAATAATCCAGCTTTATCCCGCTCGCGGTTCCGCTCCCGGTGTTCTCAATGGTCAGCTGAACGTAACCTTTCGTGCCAGGGTAAACCTTTGTCGGAACCACCGAATATCCCGTTACCTGAAGCGCGGCATCGCTCGCAGTAGCTGCGAAAGCGAACTCGGAAGCCAAAAGCAACATTAGCACAAACGCCAAAACAAAATCCGTCTTCATTCCAATCACCGCGTTTCTGGGAACGGGCCGCTTATAAGTAGATTTCCCGAAATAAGCCCTAACTTATACCCAAATCCGCATCAAAACCGAAGGCCAAAGCCTTAAACTCTTAATTATCGTTACTCTTTACAGCGGTGGGGGAATGAACTTCAAGTACGAATGGTTTTTTTTGATAATTGCGGCCGTTATCCTGTTTTCAGGCTGTTCTGGCCTGAAGAAGGAATGCGCCATCACTACCGATTGCAATGCGAGCGCGATGTGCGTGAATGAAACCTGCGTGCTCCGGCCGGGGTGCGCTTACAACAACCCGCAGTGTGATTCGGGTTACGAATGCAAAAACAACAGCTGCGTGAAAAAGGCGGGATGTTTATACAATAACCCGTCGTGCGGTCATGATTTTGTTTGCGCGAATAACGAGTGCTTCAAGAAACGCGGGTGCGAATACCAAAATCCTTCATGCGATTTTGGCTCGGACTGCATAAACAATGCGTGCATCAGAAAACGGGGTTGCGATTACGACAACCCGGCTTGCGGTTCCACGTCCGAATGCGTCAATAATACCTGCATGAGAAAGGCGGGTTGTTCCTACGACAACCCCCCGTGCGGTTCGGATTCCGAATGCCAAAACAACACGTGTATCAAGAAATTGGGCTGCGAGTTCGATAACCCGGCCTGCGCTTCCGATTTCGACTGCATGAACAACACCTGCGTCAAGAAAACAGGCTGCGCATATCAAAACCCCCCGTGCGGTCCAAGCTTTGATTGCATAGGCAACCAATGCATTAAACGGCCGGGGTGCGATTATGACAACCCCCCGTGCAGTACGGGATATGTGTGCAGGAGCAACCAATGCCTCAGGCAATTGACTTTAACGGAGAAGGAGGAAATTCTCGGGCTGGTTTCGGCTTTCAACGCAAGCAGGAAATACGCTGACCTTAGACGATGCGGCAATCGCCTGCATGATGGTCAACACGGATTCGCCCGGGGCTTGCGGATACCCAACGAGACTAGAAGGCACCCTCCAGTTCGGGATAGACACTTTCAACATAGACAACAACCTGACCGCGTTCTTCCAGGCGATTTCTGTCATGACCCCGGAAAACACGGTTGGCAAGCTTGCTGAAGCCAAAGAATACGTCCTGGGGGCAAGGGCAAGCGCAGCAAGCGCCGCAGCATCCCTGCTTCGCTGGGACGTCTCCTGCACAGAGTGCATCGGAATATGCCCGGTCATGCCTTACGATCTCAATTCCCTGGACGCTGCAGCAGAACGCTTGCATTAAACCCCCAATCCGGGCGAAATAATTAAAACCCCTGGCATCGTTAACTCTACGGTGGTGGATGTGGGAGAAGACGTGTGGAAAGAAATTGTGAAACCATGAAACCCGTCCACCTTTTCATCGTTCTGGTTCTCGCACTTGGAATTTTTGGTTGTACCGGAGATGCGCCCAAGGCATGCACGATGGAAGCCAAACTCTGTCCTGACGGCTCAGCAGTGGGCAGGAACGGCTCGAAGGATTGCGAGTTCGACCCGTGCCCGGGCTACAAATACTGCGATGCCATGACCCGATGCGAAAAAGGAGAATGCTACAAGTTTCAGGATTTGGACAAGCCGATTTGCTGGCAAGGAGTAAACCCGTGCGAAAGATGCGCTTCACGCAAATGCTCGATTTTGGAATCATACCCCGCTCAGATCGTGTGCGAAAAGTGAACAGGGGGAGAAATGGGCAGCTGATTCTCAAGCCGAAGGGTTAAATTCTCCTTTTGCGTGGTAATGCATGAAATCTGCCGTCTTTTCCGGCCAAGAGAATGTTTATGGGCTCGCGCAAACTCAGATTGACGGACGGCGGCATGACTAAGGCGCTTGAATGAAAATACACAACCGGTTGTTTGATGTCGACGTGCCTTTGATTTACGGAGGCAACTTTAGCTGGTTGAAGGCGGACGTTAGTTTCTGGTCACTATCGCAGAATGCATATCCGTTGATGGCCTTAAAGGAAAGCGATCTTGAAAACCTGCCAAAGCCACTGTGGTTATGGGAGTTGAGTGCCAACTCTGAAGTGGGAACGTTTGATGAAACTGATGAATGTGAATACCTGGTCTCAGGCTTTGACACGTTCGAGGACTATTTCAAGCGGCTTAATCACGGCAAGCAATGGACCATGAAAAAGTTTGATAAGTTAATCGATGTCACGATTGAAAAACCAAAGCGGGCCGAGATTGAGGAAATGTACAAAAATCAATTTAACAGACTAAATGACGATAAGCAAACTGACGGATACTTTGAACAATGCATGAATGCGTTTTGTTCAAAGAATACCTACGCCTATGTCGGGAGACAAAAAGAAAAGATCGTTGGGTTCAACATCGTAGTGAAAGAAGAAAATGAGATGCATAACCTTGCGGTGGTAATCCCAAAAGATTACGCGTCCGGGATTGGAATCTACCTGAATCTTGTTGCAATCAAGGATACGATAGCTAATGGAGAAAAGTATAATCTCGGTTACGGGAAATACCCCTACAAGGAAGATTTGTGCAATGAGCAACGTTTAACCAAACAGGTAATATGCGCAAGCAAGGAATTTGCGCATAAGATTGGGGTCAAAGAACAAGACGTTTGGAAATTGGAAGGATAAGCTCGGCAGCTGATACTGAAACCAAAGCCTTAAAACCATTTAACTTCGTTAACTTACTGGTGAGGTGGTAGTATGGATATGTACGTTTTGGAGATGCTAAAAAAGATGAATGATAAACAAAAGCAATTCTTCCAAGTTGAATATGGCAGAAGGCGGAAAGATGAAGGAACAGCCCTCATTTTAACAGCCTTGGGATGTCTTGGAGTCGCTGGAATCCAAAGATTTTATTTAGGACAAATCGGAATGGGTCTGTTATATCTGCTTACTGGTGGCCTTTTATTTATCGGCACGATTTATGATTTTGTCAAGATAAAAGATAAAGTCGCCGAAAGGAACAGACAAATAGCAAATGAAATCAAAAACGAGATGGAGGCAGCTGGTATAGGCGAGAGATAATGGAGCAACTCGAATATTATTTGCCTTCGTATAGGTTAAGATGGATACTCCCATCGCTAATCGTTTTTCTGAGTTTTTTTCCTTTGTTACTCCCTTCCGAAGTCAGCAAAGGCCCTTGTTTTTCAAAAAAGGTGACGGGGTTTGAATTGGGTACTTGTGGTTTAAGTCGAGGGGTTATCTCCATTTCGGCAGGGAATTTTCAGCAAGCTTTAGTCTATAACCCAATTTCGTTTTTTTTCTATTTATTCTTCATCAAAATGATATCAAGTGGCATACACCAAGAAATAACCAAAAAAAACATCGATGAAAATTTACCATCGCCCTTACATGATGATTCGATATTGTTGATAATTGGACTTATGCTGCTATCACTTACTATAATTCGTGCATTTGGATTCTACCTGGCAAATTGATAATCTCGGACAGTTGATTCTCAAGCCAAAGACTTAAATCCCTCGTCATCGTTGATTCTGCGGAGGTAGCGGTTCCATGGTGAAAAAATCGAAAGATGCCGGAGCATCATTAAGCACCAAAGCGGAGAATGCGGATGCGAAGGCAGGCGATTTGGCTAACCTGAAGAAAAAAATCATAGTGAGATTCGCGGCTGCGCCAATTGCCATGGCCCTTTTGCTGTTTTTGCCCGCCGGCACGTTCGATTACTGGCAGGCCTGGGTTTTTTGCGCAGTTCTTTTCATTCCCATGACCCTTCTCATTGCGTATTTCCTGAAGACGGACCCCGAGCTTCTAGCAAGAAGAATCAAAATGAAGGAGAAGGAGAGCACGCAGAAAAATCTTATGATGCTGTCGATCCCGGTTTTCCTCATCGCCATCATGCTCCCGGGCCTCGACCGCCGCTTCGGATGGTCGTCCGTTCCGTTTGAAATCGTAATTGCCGCGGACATCGTAATCTTTCTGGGCTACCTGCTGTTCTTCCTCGTTCTGAGGGAGAACCACTACGCGGCCCGCACAGTCGAGGTCGAGAAGGGGCAGAAGGTCATTTCGACCGGCCCGTATTCCGTGGTCCGCCATCCCATGTACGTCTCCATGTTCATGATTTGGCTTCTCACGCCCCTCGCCCTCGGCTCGTATTGGGCCGTGATTCCATTCCTCATAATCCTCCCGGTGATTGTTCTCCGGATTCTCAACGAGGAGCAAGTCCTGCGCAGGGATTTGCCCGGCTACAACGAATACTGCGAAAAAACCCGTTATCGCCTCGTTCCGTTTGTCTGGTGAGAAAAAAATCCTTCTGCGGTTCGGAAAGCTAGGGGAGCGCACGCCGAAAATTATTCAGATTACACAGATATCTATCCCCTGCGCCCGGATAAACCTGACTTTCCGGAATCAACCTCGATTATACAACTAGCGGGCTTGTCTCGAAAAAAGAAATCCTGAACCCGAGCAACCCCGTCTCGCTAGGAGCCTGCCAGCAAAAACACAAGACCGAGAACAGCTGTCCCAGCGAGCATGCTGGCCAGGTTCATCGCAGCCGAGAGCACTCCGGCCTGCTTCAAGGAAAGCTTTTCGCCGGAGAGCTTCCATAGCGCAGCTGCTTCGATAATGAATACCAGCAGTTCCAGAATTCCAAAGGCCAGAAGCGAGTTCATGAAGCTGCTCGCAAGCGGTATGGCCAGCCAGAGCGCAGGCACTGTCAGGATGTTTATTCCAGCAGCAATTAACAGAAAGTTCATCGGCTTTTTCCACAGCCACAGGATGATTGTCGCGACAGGCAATTCGATAACCAGCGTGATCAACAAAGCAAAAACAATCAGGCTTAGGAGGGCCAGTGAGCTGAAATTGCCGTTCCCGTCATTCGCCACTAAGAGGTCGTTGGCCCGCACAGTGACAGAATAGGACGAATCCAGGCCTGTTGGCTCTTGAAATACGTTGCTGGTGCGGATTTGATCCGAAAATTGCAGCTGAAGCCTCATGTAAGGCGCAAAGCCATATGCAATGGCATTGCAAGAATCAGCGCCAGAGCACCAGATGCGCTGCGGTCCACCGAACGGCATGGGGTGGGCATCCGAACAATCGGCCAGTTGGCAATCAAGCAGAGTGGCGTTGAGGATTGCTGGCGCAGGATTCATCTCATATTGCAAGTCGAAATGGATGCCCGGCTTGGGCCCAACATCAGCATAAGGCAAACCGGACAGAAGCAAGACTGACAAAAGGCCGATAAGAAACGTGCGGATTTCCATATAATCCATATTTTATTAAAAAGTCTTTAAAGGTATTGGTGCCGTTTAAATGTGAACGGTTTAGTCGCCAGTCTTGCCACCCAGGTTGAATATGCAGGTGCTGGTTCTGGAGTCGCAACGTGAATTGACACATACCCACGCCCGAAGCCCGCGGCTTCAGCCGCGGGTAAAGGCGCTTTGTTTTCCAGCTCATATCCGCTACAAGCCCACGCCTTTAGGCGTGGGTATGTGACCATCGCAATGCCCAGAGCAGTAATCGTAGCAATCTGACGTAACTGAGCAATATCCATCTCCGATTGGGCCAGGCCCGGGATTTGGCAATCGTAAAGCTATTGGCAGTTGAAATTGGCACTCGCGGATTTTATCCCGCTTAAGCCTGGCCCGTAAACCGTAGCATCAACCAAGCCCCCGCCCGGGCTGGCAGCCCAGCCAGTGGCCGGCGGATCGCCATTTCTTCTCGTGCACTGATACTGCGTGTCTGGACCCGGAGTCCAAGAGCCACAGTTAATCTCCTGGACAGGTGTGCCGCCGTTGCTATAGTACACTCCAAGGTACGAGCCGACCGGGCCGGAAACAGTTCCCTTCACTACGCTGCACGAACCCGAGGTTAATTCAACCGAGAGTGTGTCAGAAGGCTGTTCTCCTCGGCTATTAAATACCGCCTCTACCTCCTTGTCATCATCCATTGTAAGCGTGCACTCGGCCCCAGCGCCTGTGCAGGCCCCGCCCCATCCTGCGAACTCCGAGCCGTCATCAGCTGCTGCAGTAAGCGATAAAATAGTCCCGGTCAGGTAAACTTCATCGCTTGAATAGGCGTCTGCGTAAACCTTGCCACTGCCACTTCCTGTTTTGCGCAGAAATAAGGTCGCATTGCGCGATGCAACAAGAACTGTTACAGTGCCGCATGAGGAGGCGCCTATGCTGTCTATGACGCACACTCCGAAATCGAATATCCCTTTTTCCGACGGAGTGCCGATAAGATGGCCGTTCAGGTCTACGGTTGTTCCCTCAGGGCGCGCGTTGTTTAATGCATTCCCGAGATAATCGGACCTGTAGTAGTATTGTGGCGAGCCCCCTTTCGCACTGGCTAACTTGACATCACAGTACTCGCCTAAAAAGCACTTCGCATTTTTTTCCGGGATTAATTCGGGCGCTTTTTCTATTGTGGTGATGCGCAGTTCCAGATTGCTGCAAACGTCGGCCGAATCGCACATTGAGACGGTGAACTGCGGCGATATCGCCATGCTGCTTCCCCCGGAAAGCAATGGCACGTTGCCACTAAAGATACAGTCTCCTCCCAATCGCAACCACGGAGGCAATGCAGACAGCGTAGCATCCGCGTTGTGAGCGGCCAGTGAGCAGGAATATGGCGGTGCTCCGCCCTGTGCCGCGAGCTGGAACGTATATCCCGAGCCCCCAATTGCCACAGGAAGCATGGTTGAAGTGACATAAAACTTGCCTGCTCCGTTTATGCCTAGTTGCACCGGCTGGAGTGGCATTGCGGCGTTCGCCTGGTTTGTCCGCAGCCCCTGCGCAACTGTCGCTGAGTCCATGCCTTTTTGCACGCCCCCTGTGCCTGCGTCTGTGGGCAGTCTTCTCGTGCTTCCTGCGAGAGTCTCAACATCGATTGGCGTACTTCCATCCATTCCGTCAAGCAGGCCGTCGCTTGCGTCATTTGCAAGAGCATCGGCGAGCTCCATCGTGCCTACTCCAAAAGTTTCCGCTTCATCTGAAATCCCTGCTAGAACAAGCGTGTAATCCCGCTCGTCAATGCCCGCGGTCTCGATTTGCCTGTCATCATCCGGGAGAACGGGCATGTTCCAGACAATGCTGATAAGCCCGTATTGCCTTGCGACATCGATATTCGAAGATTCAACTGCCGTGTCAAGAGGCGTATTGTTCGCTGCGAGCGCCAATGCCCTTGATGCTGCCATATGCGTCAGGGGAGTTATTGTAAGCCATGTCCCGTTTACAGCTGCGGACACTATGGATGTGAGCTTTTCCGAATCCGCCAACTGCCTTGTCTTATTCACGCCGTCTGCATAAGATCCGCCCACGGCCTCGGCAAGAATGTAATCCCGCGGACCTGCAGAGACCCCGGTGGCGTATATCCCTTCCTCATCGGAGTTCGCATTCCCCGCGAGCCTGCCCTTGCTGCCATCCGCGTTAAGCACGTAAAACCTTATTTCGGAATTAATCAGCGGCGTTCGGCCAGCCACCACGATTATCCTTTCTCCCTGTATGTCAGGGGGGATAATAAACGATATGATGGCGCAAGAAAGGATAAGCAGCAAAATCAAACCTATCAATAATACCAATTTCCTCATGAAATAAGTTAGGGAGCGCATTTAAATAACAGTATTCTTCAGACAAGGAACGGAAGCTCGTACGCTGCTTATTGGCGTTGCCTCGACCATCCGGATTCCTGGCAAATGGAGGGCGGCGCGTTCACGATACGAAAATCATGGGGCGAAAGTTGGAGCTCCAAGACAGCGCCTTGTACGCCCTGGGATGCGTATGCCGTGTTGTTTCCCCCCCGGTTTATGGTTTGGCGTAAGATTCATTTTCTTATTTCTTCGAAACGAAATCGTAAGAGAGGTCAAAACTACTCCGCGGGACCAGGGGACGGAGCGAGTTATTGACAATCCGGTAGCTGAAACACAAGCCCAACTGGTTAAAAGCTAGCCTTCGTCGAAAAGCACCCATTCTACGACGTGAAAGAGCTAGGAGAGCTAGGGGAGGGAGTTGAACCCCCC
>JAPLWU010000150.1 GCA_026396425.1 Microcaldota archaeon
GAGCAGGTTCTTCAAACCCGTCTGGTAGAAGCTGTTGAGGTAGGCATATTCGATTACCTCCTCGCTCTCGTGGCCGTGTATGTCGATGTGCTTCTCGAGTATGACCACGCCCTGCGTGATGGTTCCCGTCTTGTCGGTGCAGAGCACGTCTATCGCGCCTATATTCTGGATTGAGTTGAGGCGCTTCACGATGACCTTTTTCTTCGACATGGTCATTGCGCCCTTGGCGAGGTTGACCGTTACAATCATCGGGAGCATTTCGGGCGTCAGGCCGACAGCGACCGAAAGCGAGAACAGGAAGGCCTCGAACCAGTCGCCCTTGGTCAGGCCGTTGAGCAGGAAAACGAGCGGGGCCATTATGAGAACGAACTTGACCATGAGCCAGGCGAAATCGTTGATTCCCCGGTCGAAGCTCGTCACCACGCGCATTTCCGAGACGCTGCTCGCGAGGCAGCCGAAATACGTGTCCGCGCCGGTGGAAACCACCACCGCATTTGCAGTTCCGCTCTCGACCGCAGTTCCCATGAAGCAGAGGTTCGACATTTCGAGCGGGTTGTTCATCCCGCCGGCCTCCCTCGGAGCGTGCTTCTCCGCGGGCACGGACTCGCCGGTGAGAGTTGCCTGGTTTACGAACAAGTCCTTCGAGGAGATGAGCCTTACGTCGGCAGGCACCATGTCCCCCACCGAAAGGTGAATCACGTCGCCCGGAACCAAAGCTTTCAGCGGCACCTCCTTCTTCAGGCCGTCCCTGATGACCGTTGCAGTCGTGCTCACCATTGCCTTGAGCTTTTCCGCGGAGTTATCGGCCCGGAGTTCTAGGAAGAAGCGGATGGCCACGCTCACCAGCACTAGGAAAAGTATGATGATTGTCGCTTCGACGTCGGAAGTGAAGAACGAGACGAAGGCAAGCACGAGAAGCAGGATTACCACTGGATTGCTGAACGCTTCGAAAAGCCTCTCTGCGACAGTCCTGCGCTTCTCCTTGACCGCCTTGTTGGGCCCGTATTTTTCGAGCCTTTCGACCGCCTCTTCTGAAGTGAGCCCTCCCTCCCCGGTTCCGAGCTTTTTGAGGACTTCCTCAATCTCGCTCCCGGCCGCCTCGCAAAGGGCGGTGTTCATCCTCGCCGCTTTTTCGGTCTGGGCCCTGTGTCCGTTCCCGAGGCCGGTCATCATCCTGCGCCTGAACCGCTCGCTTATCTCCTTTATGTCCACAAAACCGCCGTCTCCCCTTTATCGTCTCAGCTTTGGAAAAATGGTTTGCCAACAAATATACTACTTTCTGTCACGCAGAATAAAGTCAGTCGATTTCAACCAGCCTTCTTCTCCCGTGAATCCGTTTATGCAAAAACGAGCGCGCCAGCTTTTCCCCTTCGCTCCAATTCTTCAGCTCCTCCCGCGCCTCCCCGATTGCCCCGCCCATCCAATCCTCCAGCCCGCCAGCCTCCAGAAAATAAGGGCAATATTTAGATAAGTAGAACTTCGGCTCCCCCTCCTCCAGCAAAAACGTTATCGGGAACAGCCTGCAGCTCAGCGGCCTTTCCCTTCCCTTAAGGACGCACCCCGTCTTCTTCTTTCCAACTTTCAAAAATGGGCACGGTTCGCCCTCAGTAGTCTTTATAGTGCTTATCTCCCCCTGCGAAGTCTTGAGTTTCCCGGCCTTGAAATGGCCTTTTTTCCGTAATCTCTCCAATTCCTCTTCCGAAACTGTGATGCTCTCGAAGCAGCACTTCCCACCGCACTTCCTGCACATTTCGGCGAGCTTTTCCTCCTCCGCATGGGAACCCATGGAGCAAAGAATGGCCGCAAATGATTTATAACCCTCCCCCCAAATTCCGTGGGAGGTGTGTTATTTGGTCAGGCATCTTTTGACTTTGAAGGAGCTTACCCCGAAAGAGGTTGAAACGATAATCGACATGGGACTCGACATCAAGAAGAACCCATCGAAATACTCGACCGCGATGAAGGACAAGACGCTTTGCATGATTTTCCAGAAGACTTCCACGAGGACGCGACTCTCTTTCGAAACAGGAATGACGAGGATGGGCGGGCACGCCATATTCCTCGACTGGAGGACTACCCAGCTCGGCATGTCCGACATAAAGGACGAGATAAAGGTGATAGCGAGTTACGACGACATCATAATGGCCAGGGTGCTCAGGCACGAGACAGTCCACGAAATGGCCAAGTGGAGCAAGGTGCCCGTCATAAACGGCCTCTGCGAGAAATACCACCCCTGCCAGATTCTCGTCGACCTGATGACCGTCAAGGAGCACTTCGGCAAGCTCAAAGGCCTGAAGATGGCTTACGTCGGGCTTGCCAACAACGTCAGCAACACTTTGACCATCGGGTGCATGAAAACCGGCATGGACTTCGTTTTGTCAGCTCCGGAA
>JAPLWU010000138.1 GCA_026396425.1 Microcaldota archaeon
GGCGAAAACGCGCCAAAGGGCGAAAACGCGCCAAAGGGCGAAAACGCGCCAAAGGGAAAGGAGATAAGTGCAATACTCCGCGTTGCAGGAAAGGACATCAGGGGGGACCGGTCCATGGCCCGCGCGCTGTCGGGCATCCCCGGAATCGGCCTCAGGCTGTCGCGCATAATCTCGAAAGCGGCGGTCAGGGAACTCAACGTCAGCGAGGAAATCCTCCTTGGCGAACTCAGCGAGCAGCAGATTGATAAGCTCGAGCACATAATGCGCAACCCGGTCGAATACGGGCTTCCGGCTTACATGCTCAACAGGCAAAAGGACATCGCAACCGGGAAGGAGATGCACCTCGTAGGCACTGACCTCGCTTTCTCGGTCAGGCAGGACATCGAGAGGGAGAAGAACCTGTTCTCATGGAGGGGCTTCAGGCACCAGTACGGCCAGAAGGTGCGGGGCCAGAGGACGAGGAGCACTGGCAGGCAGGGCATGACCGTCGGAGTCATGAGGAAGACAATCATGGCCCAGCAGAAGGCCGCGGCAGCCGCGAAGGGGTCAGGGCCGTCGGGCGCAGGAGCAGGAGCCCCGGCCGCAGGCGCGGAGAAGAAATCCGCCGAGAAGCCGGCGGCCAAGGCCGAGGAGAAGAAATAAAAAAATAATGCGCGAGAATCCGGAATTCAATTGATTGGACCGTTGACTCGAAAGCGAAGCGAGATGGATTGAACGATTGATGAAGAGTGATTGGATGGGTGACCCTAGGCGATTGAAGACCAAGTACGAGACTCCCAAGAAGCTCTGGGACGCCGGCCGCATAGCGGAGGAAAGCAAGCTCGTAGAGGAGTTCGGGCTCAAGAGCATGCGCGAGCTTTGGAAGTCGCAGGCCGAGCTCAAGAAGATTCGAAGGCAGGCAAGAATCCTGCTGTCGAAGGGGCAGGCCGGGAAGGCCAGGGCCGACGAGCTCATATCGAAACTCGCGCGCCTCGGAATCGCCACCAAGGACTCCACCACCCTCGACGACGTCCTCGCCATAAGCGTTAACGACATACTCGCGAGGAGGCTGGAGACGCAGGTTTTCAAGAGGGGCATGGCCCGCACGCTGAAGCAGAGCAGGCAGCTCATAACCCACGGCTTCATCTCGGTTGCAGGCAGGAAGCTTTCCGCGCCGGGCTATCTCGTTCCCGTTTCGGAGGAGAACCTCCTCTCATACAGGAAGGCCATAGACATCGGCGATGTAAAAAAGGAAGGCGAATCCGCATAGGAATTTGACGGGTGTGTTCGATGGAAAAGACCGAAGAGCCGGGCGAAAAAAAACAAACCGGAAACGAGCCGAATGCGGCCAGGGAGAAGGCGCGCGAGCCCAAGGCGGAGGCGCCGAGAGGGCCGAAGGAGCACGGGCCCGAGACTGCCGATGCAACGGGAGCGCCGAAAGACGCGAAGGAAGCTCCGGCCGAGGAGGCGAAGGACAGGGAGTTCGAGCGCTCCAAATACCCCAAGAAGCAGAGGTGGGGCGTCGCGTACGTCTACTCGTCCAAGAACGACACAATAATAACGATAACCGACATAACCGGAAGCGAGACGATTGCCAAGGCAAGCGGCGGCATGATTGTCAAGTCGGACAGGGAGGAGGGCTCGCCCTATGCGGCAATGCAGGCCGCGTTCAAGGCCGCAGACCAGGCCAAGCTCCGCGGCATAACCGCCATCCACATCCGAATCCGCGCTCCGGGCGGGCACGGCACGAAGACTCCGGGGCCGGGAGCGCAGGCCGTTGTCCGGGCCCTCGCGAGGTCCGGCATGAGGATAGGAAAAATCGAGGATGTCACCCCGATACCGACCGACACCACAAAGAGGCCGGGCGGCAGGAGGGGCAGGCGCGTTTAGGCGCGTAATCGCAATCTTGCTTGAAAACGGTGGATGAAATGAAAATCGAGATGAAGGCAAAATCCGGCGAGGAGCTTGATTTCACGGTCTCCGGAATAGGCGTGCCCCTTGCGAACGCCATAAGGAGAACGGCAATCTCGAGGATTCCCGTCTTAGCGATTTACACCGTGACATTCTACGACAACACAACGCCGATATTCGACGAGTACATCGCCAACAGGCTCGCGCTCGTGCCGCTCGTAACTCCGGATGACTACACGGAGAAGGACGAGGTTTCGCTGAGCATCGACGCGGAAGGCCCGTGCTCGGTCTACGCGAAGGATATGAAGAGTTCGGACAGGAAGGTGAAGCCCGCGTCTGGCGACATACCGATAATGAGGATGCTCAAGGGCCATACGCTCCGCCTCGAGGCCAAGGCGAAGCTCGGAATAGGCGCGGAGCACGCCAGGTTCCAACCTGGGATAGTAGCTTACGATTACAATGAGGAAAAGGGAACGTTCGACTTCCACGTCGAGTCGTTCGGCCAGATTCCTGCCGTCGAGCTCGTGGAGAAGTCCGCGGAGATTCTCGAGGGCAAGTGCAAGGAGTTTGAAACACAGCTCAAGTCTCTTGCTTAAAGCGGGGGTGGCAGTTAAACGAAAGTTTAGCCAAAAGCCAGGTCAAATGCGCAGGACTGAGGTGGCCATTTTGCTCGCGGGCTCGCAAAAGCCCTTGGGGAAAACGGCTTCGGAACTCCTGTGCCTTTAGTGGCTACGTGGGTTCAAGCTTTTTCTTTCTCCGAGAAAGAAAAACCTTGGAAAAAGAAAGAGACGCCCGCCATTTGCGGCGTCGTCTCGCTTTCCAAAAAGCTGCCCAAAAATCCCATCCCCCGCATTTATTGTTCGAATATGCATTCGAGGTTGTTGAATGAAAGGCCCTGAAAACAAGAAGACGCTTGAACTTGCCGTTCTCCTAGGGAAGCTCTCGCGCGAGAACAAGGCGCCAATATGGAAGGCGATATCGGTCAAACTGCTCTCGCCAAGAAGGAGAAGGACAGGCGTGAATCTCTCCAAAATCGACAGGTTCACGAGCGATGGCGATGCGGTTATCGTGCCGGGCAAGGTTCTCGGCACCGGCGAGCTCACCCACCGGGTGGCGGTCGCGGCTTTCGGCTTCTCCTCGTCGGCGAAGGCAAAGCTGGGCGCGAATGCAATCGGCGTTATGGAGCTCGCGAAGAAATTCCCGAAAGGGACGGGCGTGAAAATAATTTCGTGATACTTGCAGGTAATGGACGAGACACCAAGGGTGAAAGTGATGGAACAAGTCGCAATCGATGCAACCGGCGCCGTGCTCGGAAGGCTCTCGGCGAGCGTCGCCAAGATGCTGCTCCGCGGCGAGAGCGTCGTGGTTGTCAACTGCGAGAAGGCGGTCATGTCGGGCGACCCCTCCTACCTAATCGAGAAGTACCACCAGAGGAGGATTGTCAAGAACAAGGCCAACCCGGAGCACTCGCCCCACTGGCCGAGAAGGCCGGACATGCTGGTGAAGCGCATAATGCGCGGAATGCTCCCCTACAAGTCGGCCAAGGGCAGGGCGGCTTTCAAGAGGCTCCGCGTCTACATGGGGGTCCCGAAGGACATAACGAAATTCGCCAAGGCCGAGAGGTTCGTGAAGACAAACCTCGGCTCGAAGCAGATAACGATACAAAAGCTTTCCAGTTCATTAGGATACTCAAGGTGAAGGAATGGCGCAGATAAAGAAAATAAAGAAGGGCACGGGAAAGAAAGCCAAGAAGCCGAAGCTCAAGGAGCTGGCGGCAAAGGGGAAAAGGAAGCGCAGCGTGGCCCGCGCGGTGGTCAGGGCAGGCACGGGCATCATCCGAATCAACGGCATGCTCCTCGAATGCCTGTCGTCCGAATACGTGCGTGCCATAATCAGCCAGCCGCTCTCGTTTACTGACAAGTCCCCCTCGTTAGACGTCGAGGTCAACGTTTACGGCGGGGGAGTGATGGGGCAGGCGCAGGCGTGCCGCTCGGCAATCGCCAAGGCGCTCGTCAAATACATGAAGGACGACGAGCTCAAGAGGAGGATGAACGAGATTGACAGGCACATGCTCACTGACGACGTGCGCAAGGTCGAGCCCAAGAAATTCAGGGGCCCCAAGGCGCGCGCCAGGTTCCAGAAATCGTACAGGTAAAGGTAAAAGCCCATGCGGTTGCATTGGGCTGTTTGAACTGGTGTTTGGATGATGCCCGTAAGATGTTTCAGTTGCGGCTCGGTCGTCGCGGACAAGTACGAGAAGTTCGCCGAGAAGGTCAAGTCAGGCCAGGACCCTGCAAAAGCCCTCGACGAGCTCGGGGTAAGGCGATACTGCTGCAGGCGCATGTTCCTGGGCCATGTCGACATACTCGACGACATAATACACCACGCGAAGTGCTGAGGTCAAAGCATGGGCGTTTACGGGGCCGTAGGGTAGTCTGGTATCCTTCCGGCTTGGGGTTGCCCGCGAGGGCGCCAAAATGCCGGCGACCCGAGAAAGCCGGTCCTGATGCCGGCTTCGGGAATTCAAACCGCCTTCCAGGCGCTGAAAATCTCGGCGGCCCCATTTCGGTTATCGATTAAGGATTTGCGGAAAACCGCGAGGAACATGCGAGGAATGAAACGCCGAACGTGGAGAAGTCGAATGATTGTTAGGACGCTAAGAAATGATGATTAAGACGCTAAGAATTGAGAGGTCGTTCACATGGCCGAACTTTTGATAAAACAGGAGAGATACCTCGAAGCAGGCATACACATAGGCACGAAAGTGAAGACGCCGGACATGGTGCCCTTCATATACAAGGCCCGAAGGGACAAGCTCTACGTCCTCGACCTCAAGAAGGTCGACGAGCGCATCCGCCACGCGACTTCCTTCATGTCGCAGTACGAGCCCGGGGACATTCTCGTTGTGGCTTCGAGAACGTACGCCGTTAATGCGGCATCGAAATTCTCCGAGCTGGTCGGGGCAAAGTTCCTTCCCGGCCGCTTCATCCCCGGCGTGTTCACCAATCCCTCGCGCTCCGATTTCATCGAGCCCAAGCTGCTGCTCGTATCCGACCCGAAGGGGGAGAAGCAGGCGGTCCGCGAGGCCGCGGTCATGGGCATACCGGTGATAGCCCTCTGCGATGCGGACAACTTCACCAGATTCATCGATTTCATCATCCCGTGCAACAACAAGGGAAGGCGCTCGCTCGCCCTGATTTTCTACCTTCTTGCGCGCGAGCTTCTCAAGAAAAAGGGCGTCATCTCTTCGGATGCGGACATGAAGGCGACTCCCGAGGAGTTCGAGGCCTCGCTCGCCGATGAGCCAAAGGCGCCGAAAGAAGTGGTGGAACAGAAGGAGCCAAGGGAAGTCGGAGAGCAGAAAGAGCCGAAGGAAGCAAAAAGCGCGAGCCCAGAGGCCTAGTCCCCCAATGCGCAACGCCCAACTATCTCTTCGATTTCGCGGCGGCCAACCCGTCTTTGGGGTGAGGCAATTTCCTACCCCGACCTATCTTTCCGATTTTTCAGTTTTTCAGCCGCACATGCTTCTCGTGGCCTCGGTCTCTATCTTCCCGCACATCGACTCGTCGCCGGTCTTCTTCCAAATCTCGAGGTAACACTGGTCCTTCCACTGCATGTAAACGTTCGTTATCCTCCCGCACTTGTCAACATCCATCTCGTAGTTTCCGCTCGTGACGATTGGCAGGAAGCAGTTGTAGTTCTTGTTGTAGTCGTTCGTCATGTTGGCGCAGAATGAAGGCTCGCCCAGGGCACTCGCAACGTACATTATGCAGGCGTCCCTCGTGTTGGTCCCGCCAATCAGGTAGCATGCATCGACGTTCCCGTACTTCCTCGCGAAAATGTTGTAGCAGATGTCCTTGTCCCAGTCCTTCGCTCCCATGCTGCAAAGCGTCACGTCCGCCTTTGCAAGCGCGAGCGATTGGTAGCAGTCGTTCCTGTAGTCATCCGTCTCGATGAACCCGCAGGTTCCGGGGTCGCTTTTCTCATAGGCGACCTTGTCATAACAGAAGTCTCTCGAGTATACGAATTCGAGGTTCCCGCAAATTCCGTAGGTTCCGGAAACCACGGCCTTGCACGCCGTTCTTATCGCCTTCGAGCCTATGCCATCGCATGCGGCCTCTTTCGAGAGCGTTGCAGCCATCTTGAAGTAGCATATCTCGCTCGGCTCAAGGCACGTTACCTTGCTGCCGTAAATCTGCGTGAGGCACGTCGTCGCGTTGTAGCCCTCGATGGAATAGCCAGAGCAAGCCAAGTAGTTGCCGGTCGAGTTGGCAAGGCAGATTATCCTGTCCAGCGCGTCAGTAACATCCTCGCATGGAACCTTCGGCGGGTTGAATACCGCATAGCATGCCTCCTGCGCGCCCGCTGCGGTTATTTTCCCGCATTCCGCGCTGTCGTTATTCATATTGGCCCAGTAGTAATAGCAGTCGTCCCTCAGTTCCGTTCCATTTATTCTACCGCAGAGCGACTCGTTCATCGCTGCGGCGAATCTCAGGCACCTGTCGGCCTTGCCCACGTCGATTATTTTCCCGCAGATTGCCGGGCTGGCATTTCCCCCGAGCACTTCCTCCAGATAGCAGTTGTCCCTCAGCTCCTGGCTGGCCATCGCATCGCACCCAATCAGGACTTCCCCGGTCCCGTTCGTCTCGTTTGCCGTGGAATTGTAGACGGCCGGCCTGTTCATTCCGCAGCCCATTATCAGAATCATTCCAATTACGAAAAGCAAGGTTGCGATTTTCAATTAAACACCGAATAGATTTAGTCGCCAATATATTAATCTTATCTCCAGTGGCCTTGCCCCGCCATTCCCAAACCCGCCATCCTTTTATAATCATTACGAGCATACTAGGCCATGCAGAACAAGAAGGATAATTTCTCCGAATGGTACACCGAAATCACGAAAGAGGCGCAACTGTGCGACCTGCGCTACAACCTCAAGGGCTTCATCGTCTTCATGCCATGGGCGGTCCGCACAATGAAAATAATGTACGGCGCATACGAGAGGGAGCTCGAATCAAGGGGCCACGAGCCCGTTCTCTTCCCGGCACTAATTCCTGAGGGAAATCTCAGCAAGGAATCGGCCCACGTTGAGGGCTTCGTCCCCTCGGTTTTCTGGGTTACGCATGCGGGAAGGGAGAAGCTCGAGGAGAGAATGGCAATGAGGCCCACGAGCGAAACTGCCATGTACCCGCTCTATTCCCTCTGGATTCAGGGCCTTTCCGATTTGCCCCTCAAGCTCTACCAGAGCTGCCAAGTCTGGCGCTACGAAACAAAAGCCACGCGCCCCTTCATCCGCAGCCGCGAGTTCCACTGGATTGAGGCGCACGACGTTTTCGCGACCGAGGCCGAGGCGATGGCGCAGGTCCGCGAGGACATCGAGATGACTGAGAAGGTTGTGCACTCGGTTTTCGGAATTCCCGTTCTTTTCTTCAAGCGCCCCGAGTGGGACAAGTTTCCCGGCGCGGTTGCCACCTACGCTGCGGACACTCTAATGCCCGATATGCGCGTCCTCCAGCTCCCCTCAACGCATTTCCTCGGCCAGAACTTCGCAAAAGTATTCGACATAAAATACCTTGATTCCGAGGGAAAAAGCAAGTTCGCCTGGCAGACGTGCTACGGCCCGGCCATCTCCCGCATCTACGCCGCGCTAATCTCCGTTCATGGAGACGACAAGGGACTAATCTTCCCGTTCGACCTCGCCCCGGTCCAAATTGCGATAATACCAATCTACGCGAAGGGGAACGAGGAAAAAGTAAACAAATACTGCTCCGAGCTCGCCTCCCGCCTTTCGTCTGACGGCTTCCGCGTGAAATTCGATTCCGGCCCGCAGACGCCTGGCTACAAATTCCACGAGTGGGAGATGAAGGGAGTCCCAATCCGCATTGACGTTGGAGGGAAGGAACTCGAAAGCGGCGAGCTCACCATCGCAAGGCGCGACACGGGCAAAAAAGAAAAAATAAAATCAAATGAGAAAAGTCTCGCTAATCACCTCCGTTCCCTCGCTCCCGAAATTCTCTCGAACCTAAAGCACCTCGCGGAAAAATCCTTCAGCTCACACATGCACCACGCCAAAAGCATGCAGGAACTCGAATCCTCCCTCGAAAAGGGCGGCTTCGTGCGCGTTCCCTTCTGCTCAGTTTCGAAAGAAGGCGAGTCCTGCGCCGCGAAAATAAAAGAGAAATTCGGCGGCGATGTGCGCGGCACCATTTACCCGGAGGAACCGGTCCCGCACGGCGAAAAATGCGTTGTTTGCGGCGAACTCGCCTCGTGCTTCGTTTACGTCGCCAGACAATACTGAAAAGTGGTTTTCATGGAACTCGAAACCCTCGGCATAATCATCGGCCTCGGCGTCATAGCCGTAGAGGCGCTCGTTCTCCTATACATGTACCCCCACATCGGCAGGCTCGAGAAATTGGCCGGAAAGCTCGACGAGCACATCTCAAAAATGGACTCGCACATCGAGGCGATGGACCGGCACATCGAGAAAATGGACGGCCAGGTTGTAGAGATAAACCGGCATGTCTGCTCGATTTGCGGGAAAAAGAAGCGCTGAGAAAAACTTAAATACTTGAGCGTCGCCAATTTGTAGCTGGGGTGGTTAGATATGCGCGCGTTTACTTGTCCAGTCTTAAGCCTACTGTTGGTCATCTGCTTGTTATCCCAGGCTTCGTATGCCGTGACTTATATCTCTTCATGCCAGGCCCTTTCAACCCCGGGCGAGACGTACGTTCTGAATTCGAGCATTTCGTCACCGGCTTCCGGTTGCTTCACCATCGAGGCCGACGGCATCACCCTGGACTGCTCTGGGCACTATATTCGCGGCACTATCCCGCATCCTTCCTCTTTCGTGGCCATATACGCCGCGGGCAGGCAGAACCTTAGAATAGAAAACTGCGACGTGAGCTATTTCAATGCCGGGATAATGCTCAACGGTTCAAGCTACTCCGATATCGTGAATAACAGTCTGACTGGAAACCAAAACGGCATATACCTCCTCTCGTCCGACTGGAACACGCTGGACGGGAACATGTTTTGGGGAAATCGGAAATCCGCGATTATGCTTAACAACTCGGACAACAACCTGATACTCAACATGCCGCTATCGGGCGACAACGGCGTCTATCTTACGGATTCGGCAGCTTTCAATACGATTCAAAACAACACCCTTCATGGCTCCTCCGGTGTCGACATCGAAAACGGCGCCAACAACAACATCGTAACTGGCAACAACATCTCGAATAACGCCTGGAGCGTCGTCATCATAGACGCCAATTACAACAAAATAACGGATAACATCATCTCGAGCAGCAGTTATGACGGCGTCTTAATAATAGCCAATCACACCACCGTGGAAGGCAACAACATTTCGAATAACCCCCGCGGCGTCTACCTTCAGGAAGAAGCCAATTACAACGAGATAAAGGACAATGCCATTTCGAATAACGAATACGGCATCTACTTCACATCCGGCCCGGATTACAACCTCGTAACGGGCAACATCATCTCGTACAACAGCAATGCCGGCATTTACCTATACTCATCCCAGTACAACACAATCTACAACAACTTTTTTGACAACCCTGTTAATGTGATTGCCTCCTATTATACTTCCCCGAACTACTGGAACACCAGCAAGACGCTTGCATTCCAGAACTTAGAATGGGATTTCGATTCCAATGCTTCGGGCTGGACTCCTTGGTATGGCGATTGGTCCGTCCACGACGGCGTTTACGAATGTCAGGGGACCTACGCTGGCGGCCATGGGGGCTGGGGGGCATCAACGGCAGGAGATTCCCAATGGCAGGATTACACCGTCGAAGCGAGGGTCAAGTCATTGGGTCCCAATTGGGCCTACGA
>JAPLWU010000036.1:0-16254 GCA_026396425.1 Microcaldota archaeon
AATGGGTCAACCTTTATCTTTCCTGCCGACAACGCACTCGCCGCCGCCTTCCAGTCGTCCCATTCAAATCCCCAGATGCCCCTTACCTCTATTTCCTTCCGCAGTTTATGGTCGGGCTTTCCCTGCTTGCAGGGCCCTATTTCGCGAGGGCCTTGAAACTCGACAAAAAAGGCCTGATAATTGCGGCAGTTCTCCTCATCCTCTGCATCCCAAACCTGCTAATCCTCGCCTCCTATGCTTACTACAAGCCCGCTGTCGATTCGCAGCAGGTTGAGGCAGGGCTCTGGATAAGGGAGAACACTCCGGAAAACAGCGTATTCCTCCAGAAAATGGAGCTCGGGGGCCTGGGCTACGATGAGCTATGCCCGGGGGGCAACCCCATTGAGCTTAGCCACTGGGACACGCGGCAGTTGTTCGCCTATCACTCGGCTTTCGGGGAAAGGAGAGGCTATCTGGGGGATTTGAGGGGGCTTTACGTGTATGGGGAAAACTTCTGCCCTGCCCTTCTCACTTATTTTGCGGTTTTTGACGAGAAAAACGAGGGCGCCATATGCGGGCTGAAGGCCGCTGGAGTCGATTACGTCTATGTCAGCGACCCCTCGTGGGAGCCCGAAGGAAGGGCCACAGCCTGCCTCTCGCTCGTTTTCGGGAATGACGGGGCAAGGATTTACGAGGCCAGAGGCCTTTCTGGCCAGTAATGAAAAGGCATTGCAATCGCCGGCTCCGGGCTATTTTTTGCCTGTTGGCTGCGGGGTTTTGCAATCGCATTCCGGGCACTCGACCACGCGGTAGGCGCGCCCTATTTCATCGTAAGCGACATGGGCGCACTTGCCGTCGAAACGCACAACTTCGTGGCCGCATTTTTTGCATTTCATCGTGAAAACCTCCGGGTTTTCATGATATTTTGAACCGCGTTCAAAATCATTTTACCGCCCCCTTTCTGCCGGTAATCCCTGTTGGCACGTCAAGTATTTCAACCTTGCCGAATCCATCCTCCCGGAACCACGAGGCAATCTCTTCCGGGGCATGATGCGACTGGTATTGCGGGGAGAACCAGTCGTAGACGCACTGGACGCACTCCTTCCACGTGTTTTTTCTGGGGCTCGTGCCGCTGTAGGTCGGAACGACGTAGAGCATGGGAACCGCGAGCCAGCACGAATGGTAGAGAACCCGTGGGGGCAGGCGGCTCGTGACTTTCCGGATGAGGGGGTTGACCGTCTCCCAGACAGGGCCGCCCTTCGGATAGACCCAGACAGAGAACCAGCCCCCGCTCTTTACGAGCTTTGCGAGGGATTTGAAAGCAAGGCGCGTATCCGGAGTGTGGTGGATGACTCCGAGGCTGAAAACATAGTCGAAAATCGCGCTACCGAAAGGGAGGTTGAGTATGTCGGCCTGTATCAGGTGGGCGTTCGGGAACTTGCTTACGCGGGAGTAGGCCACGTCTATCCCGCTTCCGATGTCGATTCCGATTACCTCTGCGCCAAGCTCGGCCATGTGCTCCACGTATCTCCCGTGCCCGCTTCCGGCCTCGAGCACGAGCTTGCCTTTGAAATATTCCGGCGACAGCGAAGGGCTCGTGAAATGCTTGAAAAAGTCCTCGAACTCCTGCTTCTTGCTCCTCCCGTATATCTTCTCCGCCTTCCCGAATTTCTCCCACTGGAACTCGAAGCGCGAGCGGGTCTGCTGGTTGAGGCGCCTGAACCGCGCTATTTCCGCTTCGTTGAATTTTTTCGGAATTTCCGTTGAATGGCGCGTTATGAACGACGGGTCCAGTTCGAAGGCATCCGGCAGTATGCGGGGTATCGAGTTGATTATCGGGTAGCACTCCCCGCACTTGCAGGTGAGCAGGCCTTCGACTATGTTTTCGGAAGAAGCAGGGCCCTTCTCCACCTTGAATTGCTTTAGGGAAAACCTTCCCCCGCACCCGGGGCACGCAAGCAAATCATTCAATTTCCTCTGCATATTCTCACTCGAATTGTTTATCAGGAAAAGTTATAATAAAGTGATAGGCAATATGAGGGCGGTGTTCTCATGCTCAAGGTTGGAGTCGTAGGAATAGGCTATATGGGCATAAACCACGCCCGCATACTTTCATCCTTCGACGAGTGCGAGCTGGTGGCAATCAGCGATATTGACAGGGCGAAAGGCGAGAGGGCGGCCAAGAAATACCGCTGCAGGTATTATGAGAATTATGAGGAGATGGCCAGAAAGGAGAAGCTGGACTGCGTTTCGATTTGCGTGCCGACCCGGATGCACGCCAAAGTGATGAGGACCTTTGCCAATGCGGGAGTTCCATTTCTGGTGGAGAAGCCAATCGCCCCCACTGCGAAGGAGGCCGAGGAAGTCGTTCGCGAGTGCGAGAAACTTGGCATTTTCAGCATGGTGGGCCACATTGAGAGATTTAATCCTGTGGTTCGCGAGGTGCAGAAAAGGGCCAAGAAGCTGCGCGTGTTCCTCGTGGATAGTGAACGAGTCGGGCCCCTGCCTACCCGGATAAGCGATGTCGGAGTTGTGACGGATTTGGCAGTTCATGACATTGACATAATACGCTTCGTTACAGGAATGGAGCCGACCGGGGTTTATGCCGTGACAGGAAGCGTTTCCAGACAGGAAGTCGAGGATGTTTGCGAGGCAATCATAAACTTCAAGGGCGAGATGAGCGCCCACCTGAGGGTGAACTGGCTGACTCCCACTAAGATAAGGCAGCTCAAGGTTTTCGGCCGGGAGGGAATGTACCAGGCCGACTACATCACGCAGGACTTGTACTTCTACGAGAACAAGACGATTGACGACAGGATTGAGTACGGCAAGATGCTCTTCGACGTTTCTGAAGGGGAAATGCACAAATACGTCATAAAGAAGGAGGAGCCGCTCATGGTAGAGCTCTCGCACTTCCTCGCCTGCGTCGAGGGGAAGGAAAAGCCCATACTCAGCATGGAGGACGGCATAAAGGCCGTGCGGATTGCCGAGGCCATAAGCGAGTCCGGCAGGACGAGGAAGGAGATTGCGCTTGAATTTTAGTGGATTGATTTCTGAAAGTTGGTTCTAATGGACTTTACGCGCGCCGCGGTCATACTTTTGAGCTTTCTGCTTTTCATCGGGCTCATACTCTACGGAGGGCTGGAGAATCTGCTGAAAGCCGGCGAGAATGCGAATCTGGGAGTGCTGGTTCTGGCGCTGCTCACGATTTGCCTGGCCATGGCCGTCAGGATTTACAGGTGGAAGGTTCTGATTGGCGACATTTCATTCCTTGAGCTCGCGCCCATACAGATGTTCGGGATTGCCGTTAGCTCTTTGACTCCGGGTAAATTGGCTGAGCCGGCCAAGGCAGTTATACTCAAAAGGACGCACGGAATTCCGCTGACGCGAGGCGTTTCTAGCGTCGTGCTCGAACGGGTCAGCGACATAATCGCCGTTGTGGTTTTCAGCCTGCTCGCATTCCTTTATTTCGAGCCAATCGTGGTTTTCATTCCGGTGGCGATTTTTGGCGGCGCGGTCGTCGCCATATTGGCCGCCACGCAGAGCAAATTCGTGCGGGATTTAATCGTGCGGATTGCCTCGGTTTTCAGCAAGCGGATTGCCCAGATTGGCGCCGGCTTTATGGACCAGCTGAAGCTGGACGGGAAATTCCTCAAGGCCGTGGCGCTCGCGTTCGTGATATGGTCGCTCGATTCGCTGACTGCCGTAATAGTTTTCACTTCTTTCGGTTTGCAATTCGCGCCGGGGATAAATCCCTATATCGTCGCAGCCTCGCTCGTCAGCCTCACGGTGCTGATAGGCCTGCTCTCAATGCTTCCTGGCGGCATAGGGAGCACGGAAATATCGTTTTCGCTGCTTCTCGAGTCCGTGGGCGTGCAGAAGGACCTGGCGATTGCCGCAGTTCTCATGTTCAGGCTCATAACTTTCTGGATTAGCATAGGCGCAGGGCTCGCCATGTCGGTCTTCATAAAGGAGAAAATGAAAAAAATGAATGCAACGTAGAGAAAATAAAAAAATAAATAAAAAATGAATTCGAATCCCGCCCTCGAGGGCGGGAGTGGTTTGGGTTGAGTTGCGAACTCGTGTTGAGGAGTGGTTGATTAACGGGCGAGGATGCGTTCGTAAGCGTGTTTGAGGGTGTTGGCATGACGAAAGTTTGCGTTATCGGCATGGGTTACGTTGGAATTCCGGTTGCGGTCGAGATAGCCAATGCCGGCTTCGACTGCGTCGGCATAGAACTGGACGGAAAGAAGGTGAGCGCCCTCAACTCCGGCAAATATCCGATTGCGGGGGATGAGCCGGGAATTGCTGAAGCAGTGGACAAGGCGCACTCATCCGGAAAATTCCGCGCCTCCTCCGACTATTCCGAATGCAAGGATGCCGATTTCATAGTCGTTTGCGTTCAAACCCCCCTAGCCGACGACTCCCGCAAGCCGAATTACACTTACTTACGGGGCGCTCTCGAATCCGCGGGCAAGAAAATGAAGAAAGGAGTCGTAGTCATCGTAGAATCCACCCTTGCGCCCGGAACCATGCAGAAAGTGGCCATTCCTTCGCTTGAAAAAGCCTCCAAACTGAAGGCCGGCGTTGATTTCGGGCTCGTTCACTGCCCCGAAAGGGTGAGGCCCGGCGCTTTGCTGCATAATTTACGCAACATGCACCGCGTAATTGGGGGAATTGACGAAAAGAGCGCTAAAAAAGCCATGGAATTCTACTCGAAATTCATCAGGGGGAACCTTTACGAGAGCGACATGCTGACCGCGGAGATAGTGAAAACGGCCGAGAACACCTACCGCGACGTGGAAATAGCCTTTGCCAACGAACTCGCCGTCTTCTGCGAGGAGATTGGCGCTGATTTCTACAAGGTGCGGGAGCTGGTGAACACTTCTCCGGGCAGGAACATACACATGCCCGGCGCCGGAGTTGGCGGGCACTGCATTCCAAAAGATTCCTGGCTGCTTGCAAGCGGGGTGGACAACGACAGATTGCTCAGCATCGTCAGGCTGGCGCGGAAAGTCAACGATTCCATGCCTTCGCACATGCTCGAGCTGGTTTCCGAGGCGCTCAGCGAGCAAGGCGTGCTGCTCGGCGGCTCGAAAGTCTGCCTGCTCGGCGTTTCCTATATCGGGGATTCGGACGATACCCGGAATACCCCGGCACTTCCTCTTGCGCAGCTTCTCGGAGATGCGGGCGCGGAAGTCGTCGCCTACGACCCGTTCGTCGAAAAGATTGATGGGATTCGACTCGCCACTTTCGAGGAAGCCATAAAAAATTCCGACTGCCTCGTCGTGGTTACGGACCACTTGGAATTCAAATCCCTCAGATTGGGCGAGATTGCAAGCAAAATGAGGACGAAATGCCTCGTCGACGGGCGAAAAGTTGTCGAGCCAGACTCTGCATTAATGGCCGGGTTTGTCTTCAGGGGTATTGGCCGAGCGAGGAAGAAATAAGTGGCAGGGGGATTTAATGTCAGAGATTGTGGCAAACATAAGCTACGCATGGGCCATCGTGATGGTTTCAATCATTTTTGAATTGATTTTTGGATTACTGCTAAGCTCTGGCTCCGGCGTAGTAAGATCAAATTTGAGTGGGGGCAAGCTTCTAAAAAAGAGGGTGGCTTTCCCCATGTTCTTGGTATTGACGGTAATATTCGGGCTCCTTGATCCGAGTAAAGTGATAGGCGAGATAACTAATTTCATTCTTTCAGATGGAAACATTTCTGGTGGGATGCTCTGGACATGGCTAGGTTGTATGATAGTTAGTTGGTTTTACTTTAACAAAAAAGCAGGTTGGAATCCCTTGAGTCTCGGGAGTTAAGAAAACAAAAGTGAATTGGTTTTTTTCAATCTCTTAGCAGTCTATTAAACCTTGCCGCCTGAACGAGGGGAACTGCAAGAGAGTTATATACTGGTGCTCCAAGCCGGGGGGATTGGACGGGCGAGGGCGAAATAGAAAGTGACTTTTTAGGATACATGACTAAAGTGTGGCCAATAGAGATTTATATTTGAAAGATAAGATAAGAAGTATGGTGTTGTTCTCTGAACGTACTGGGATTACTCCTCGAAAAGCAATACAAGTAGAACGCATAGACGAGGGACTACGCAATCGGCTATGGAGCGTATTTCGTAGTTATTATTTGGATGCCTCGGGCACCAGTTACATCAGTATGGAGGCCATTAGGGATAGTAGGAGTAAAATTAAGGCTAAACTTTGGGATTCGTTTTTTAAATGGCCTCTCGATATAATGCCGGTAGAGCATTACGGATTCGGACAAGATATTCGCGAATGGTTTTTTAGTAATAATCGGAAGTGGTACGAGTTATATAATCTCTTGGAGTTCATGGTGGGAAACTATGGAATTGAAGAGATGAACACTAAGTTCATTGCCGATTGCAACGCCGTTCTAAAAGAAGAAGTATCCGCGTATAGATTTGTTGATAAACAGGTAGCTCAGATAACTTCGAACGAAGAGATAAGGGAGATTGAAGAGGCCTTAGAAAATACTAAATCTGTAGACGCGGTCCATACACATCTAGAAACTGCGTTAGTTTTATATTCAAACAAAACGGATCCCGATTATAGGAATTCGATGAAAGAATCAATCAGCGCTGTAGAGGCATTATGTAGAAAAATTACGGGAAAAGAAAAAGCAACTTTGGGAGATGCATTGGGTTCTATGCAGGATCTCCACCCCGCATTAAGAAAAGCATTCGAAAGTCTTTATGGTTATACGAATGACGCAGAGGGCATACGCCATGCATTACCAGATAAGCCGACACTATGTGCTGAAGACGCGAAATTTATGTTAGTGATTTGTTCTGCATTCATCAATTACTTACAATCTAAAATGTAACTACTAGTTGAGTTAGGCACTGAATCGCAAGGGTAGTTGATGAGGTAAATGTGGGGGCGTTTTTGTTCCGGGGCTAACTTTTTAAAGTTGGGACTACAACAAAACCAGCGATGGACTGGACAAAGCCCGAGTATACGAGATCTCAAGTCGATAAAGCTGGAGAACTACTTACAACACACGATGCGGACTTAGAAAAAATAAATTCCGCACTTACCGTTCTAAACAATTGGAGATCCGCCCACAGTTTTCCAATGAATACGTTCCAGATAAGATTGAGGCGAGTATCAAAATCGCTAGATAGAAACTCGCTTATTGTTCAACGTCTAAAGCGTGTGCCATCAATAATTAGGAAACTTGAACGGAGACAAACTAATACAATGAAACTTTCACAAATGCAGGATATTGGTGGATGCCGATCAGTTTTATCAAGTGTTAAATTAGTTAAACAATTACGTGATACTTACTATAAAAAGAGCAGACTAAAACACAAAAGAGTGAATGAAAAAGACTACATACAGAATCCGAAAGCCGATGGATACCGGAGCATCCATTTGATATATCAATACAAAAGCGACAAGAAAAAAACGTATAACGGATTATTAATAGAACTTCAGATAAGGTCGCGGGTTCAGCACGCTTGGGCAACTGCCGTTGAAACCGTAGATCTTTTTACAAATCAAGCGATAAAATCAAATGAAGGAAAAAAGGAATGGATGGATTTTTTTAGATTAGTGAGTTCGGCTTTCGCTAACATGGAAGGGGAACCGGCGGTACCGGCTACACCAATCAAACCCGAAGAACTACACCAACGGATTACGGAACTGACGGAGTCACTTAAAGTTTTTCCTAAGATGGAACAATGGGCTGCAGCACTACAAACAATTGAGCCTGAAGTGAGGAGGAAACACGTTCATTTCTTCCTTCTAGAACTGGACGTCACTCCGGCGAATGAGAAACTAAAAATAACGGGATACCCAAAGGAATTGGAAACCTCAGCTACCGAAGATTATTTACAAGCGGAAAAAGACCAAAGTACCGATCCTAAGAATAAGGACGTGGTTCTAGTAGGGGCCGATTCAATCGATGACTTAAAAAAAGCGTACCCTAACTATTTTAGTGATACGACTGTTTTTCTGAACTATCTTACGGGATATCTAACACAGAGCAGCCCCGGACAATTAACTTCATAGACGAACGTTTTAACTCATGACTCGAATACTAGAGAGGTTATGAGGGGGTATGGCACCGCGGTAACTCCCTAGGAGATTTGGTGTCGTTCGGCGGTCTGACAGAACACTTTCCGCCAAACGGACGGTCTGATAAATTACCGGCAAGGAGGTCTGGAAAGCTTTTAAAAGTCAGAAGAACCACTTATGACGAGGGAAATACGTATTGGAGGAAGCGAAACCTTTTGTAAAATGGGCCAGTGGAAAAATGAAAAAAGAAAAACTGATAGTAATCCTGACAGAAGAAGGCACCTTGGAATCCTGCCGGGTTTCTGCCAAAGCATCCACCGAGGACGTTGAGCAGACACTTTGTGAAACCTACTCATTATGCGCTATTCAATGGATGGAAATCGACAGAGTAGCAACGGGAACATTGAAAACTCTCAATGAGAGGTTTGGAAAAAAGATGGCCATTCCGCCCATGAAAGCTTAATAAATCGCGAATCGATATAAATCTGGATGGAACTTTCTCTGTATGATTCGGGGGTTTTTGCGAATTACAAGAGCATGTCCCAGAGAGTTCGCTTGCTTACAGAAAGATGGTTTGGCTCAGAAATGTATTGCCCTAATTGCCTGAATCAGCATTTGCATTCTGAGAAAAATAACACGAAAGTTGTCGATTTTTCATGCGCCAATTGCAGCCATGAGTTCCAGCTCAAGGGCCAGAAAACTAGGATATCTGGTAGCATAGTTGATGGCGCATACCGCCCGATGATTGAACGGATTGAGGCCAATACTGCGCCAGACTTTTTCTTCATGCAATACTTGCCGGAGGAGTGGGTCGTAAAAAATCTTTTTCTTGTGCCGCGTTTTTTCATGAATACCACGATAATAGAAAAGAGGCCCGCACTTTCCATAAATGCCAGAAGAAGCGGGTGGGTTGGCTGCAACATCCTCTTCTCAAAACTGCCGGAAGAAGGCCGGATTGCGGTAATCAAGGATGGGGATGTCATTGAGAGGGCAGATGTCCAAAGGAAATACCGGGCACTGGCTTTCCTTGATTCCAAGAGATATAATCAACGAGGATGGTTTGCGGATGTCTTATATTTTGTGAGAAAGTTGGATTCCACGGTATTCGATTTAAAAGATATGTACCGGTTTGAGGACGAGTTGCGAAAGCTTCATCCTGAAAATATGCATGCCCGCGAAAAGATACGGCAGCAGTTACAAATCTTGCGAGACCGCGGGATACTCCGGTTTGATGGCAGAGGGAGATACTCTCTTTTGAAGTGAAATTTAGACGTTTAGTTCTCTGGTCTAGAATTCCCCCAGTTCCAGTTTCGGATTCTTCAAATCGCCTCGTTCAACGTAGATTTTCAGCCAGATTTCCAATGCGAGGACGTTCCAGATGAAGTTGTATTCACGCATCTTCTTCGGGTCTGGAGCCGAATCGAGCACGCGAGAGATGTAGTTGGAGTTGATGTAACCACTCTTTACGGCGAGGCCGTTCGGGAGGATGTTTTTGGCGAGCGGGCGAATCTCTTTTACGTAGGTGGAATACGTGTTCGAGGCAAAGCCCTGCTTTTTCTTCCTGATTGAAAGGGAGGGAAGCTTGCCCGAAAGGGCCCTGCGGAGCAGCAGTTTCCCTTTCCCGTCCGAGTAGATGCTGGAAAGCGGGAGCGAGAAGGCGTAATCCACCAGCGTGTGGTCGAGGAAGGGAACGCGCGTTTCTATGGAGGAGGCCATGGAGGTGGCATCGTCGACGAGGATGAAGTCGTCGGTCATCTTGGTGAGGAAGTCGGCGCGTATCGCGGAATCGACCATGTCCCCGGCCTTCGGGAAAAGGGGCGCGTAGTGCGAGGAGATGGAATTGTAGTTGAAGTTTGCGAGCTTTTTGCCGTAAATATTCTTGAGTTCGGCGTCCTGAAGCGGGGAATCAAGCGACTGGTGGGCGAGGTAGGCGGAAACCGGCCGGAGTTTTTGGCCATTTCCCTCATTTTCCCGTATTTGTAGTCGTAGCCCGCGAACAGCTCGTCCCCGCCCAGCCCGCTCAGCACGACTTTCACGTGCCTGGAGGCGAAATTGGCCAGGTAGTAGGGGTGGAGATTGCGCTTGGGCGAGTCGGCATGCCATATGGCGAGCGGGAGCTTTGAGAGCAGGTTTCCGTGCATCACGAAGTCCCTGTGGTCGGTGCCGAGTTCATCGGCGACTTTGCGCGCATCCTCCAGCTCGTCGTCCTGCTCCCCGAAGCCCATGCAGAATGTTTTCAGCTTGCCCTGCGCTTCCGAGCGGGCGAAATACGCAATTGTCGTGCTGTCTATGCCTCCGGAGAGGTAGACGCCAACCGGAACGTCGCTTATCATGTGGCGGCGGACTGCGGAACCGAGCAAATCCACGAAGCCGGGCAGTAGTTGGCTGGAGCGCGAGGCGGGAAGCGACCAGTAGCGAACGGGTTTTATTGAGGGCGAGCCGGAAGCGGGCTTGACTGGAGCCGAACCGGACTTCACGACCGCGTAATGGGCGGGCGGGAATTTCCTTATCCCCTTGAAGGCGGTCATCTCGCCCGGAATGTAGCGCAAATTGAGGAAGAAATGGAGGGCGAGGTCATCTGGAACGGGCTTGATGGCTTCGTATTGGAGAAGGGCTTTCGGCTCTGAGGCGAAAAGCAAAACGCCGTCCTTGCTCGCATAATAGAGCGGTTTTATGCCGCACCTGTCGCGAGCGAGGAGAAGTTGCTTTTTATTGGAATCCCAGAGGGCGAAGGCGAACATCCCATTCAGGTAGGAAACGAAATTCTCGCCGAACTGCTCGTATAAGTGGGGAATCACTTCGGTATCGGAATTGGTTGCGAAGCGATGGCCTGTTTTTTCAAGCTCTGCGCGAAGCTCCCTGTAATTGTAGATTTCCCCGTTCAGTATGACCGCGATGCTCCCGTCCTCGTTGTAGATTGGCTGGTCGCCGGTCTTCAGGTCGATTATCGAGAGCCTGTCCTGGCCGAGCATTATCCCCTTGTCAAGGAATTTTCCGGAAGAATCCGGGCCCCTGTGGCGCATCGAGCCCATCATTCGGCCTAGGAGTTTTTCATCGGCAAGTCCCAAGGCGCCGCATATGCCGCACATGCAACCACGATGGACGCCAATCTATAAAACCTTTCAGGCAAAGAAGGCCCCCTTCGGAGTCCGTTATCCCAGGTTGCTGGCGGTGATTCTTGGGCCGGAAGCTTTGACGCCTATGACCCTTTTCACGGTTACGAACTCCTTGTTTTTCCTGAAATGCTCCGCAACCATGGTTTTGAATTTGCCCTCGATTGTCTTGTCGTATAGGTTGTAGGAGGTCCAATAGTCCAGCAGTCCCTTCGGGGAGGTGAAAACGAGGGGGTTTTCGAATCTTGAGACCTCGACCTCCTTAAAAAAACGGCGGGCGAGCTTCTGGCCCAGGTCTTCCATGAATTCCGATGCAAAATCATATTTCGGGGCATCCCCGCGCTTTAAACGATGTTGGAACCCTATCAATTCCGAGTTATTCGATTTCGAAGGGCCGCAGAAGAACAGGATTCCGCCGGGCTTTAATACCGCGGAGAGGGTTTTAAAAACGTTTTCGAGGTTTTTTGAATAATAGATTGAGTAGCTGGACAGGACCCTGTCAAAAATCCGGCCGTGAAGGTCTGCCGCGTAGTCGTCCATGTCCATGCAAAGGGCGTCTATTCTTCCGTTCACTCCCAATGCTTTTGCTTTTTCTTTCAAAAAAACCAGGGAATCGCTCGATTTGTCGATGGCGACCACCCGGCCGCCCGGCCCCAAAAGTTGAGCCAGCGGGAGGGATTGCTTTCCGTTGCCGCAACCCAAATCAAGCACGGAAAGGGAGTTCTTGATGCCGAGGTTTTCGAATATCCACTCGTTCAGGTCCCTGGTACCGTACTTTTCATGGGCGTTTATCCTCTCGGTGAGGGCGGATGCGTCCGTATCGAACTGGCCGGCATAGCCGGAACGCCGGATATCCGTAACTATGCGCATCAGCGAAGCGTCAACCGCGTCCTTGTAGTCCTTGTCCCTTCCTTTGGTTTCGGATTGAAAAAATTCTTCCAATCTTTCCTGCGGGGAGAGGCTTTTTTCGCCCCACCAGACCGGGTGTATCAATAGCTGAAATACCGACCCTGTTCCGAGCCCGCGCGACAGGGCCGGGATTGGGTCGCCGCAGGACCAGATGCCCCTGCTGTCCGAGATATAATTTTGCATGAGACGCCCGGAATAGGCGTTTATCTTCTATCTCATGGCCGAACGCCAGGATTTTTTTTATTATTTTTTGCTTTTCGTCAAGCCGGTATAATGGCGAGTTTACCATCACCATATACGTGGACCTGACCCCCTCATCATGCTCTATCGCGGCAATATCCAATGCCTTCTCCATTGAAACGTCAACATCGTGGCGTATGAGAATCGAGGGCCCTTTCCGGTTCTCGGCTGCTTGTGAGAATAAGCATAATTCGAAATTATTTTTTGTAAAACGCAGCAGCTTCCTTAGATACGGATAACTGAAGTCCCTGGCAATATTTTTTCTCTTTGGAGGCATGCACTATACGAGGAGGTTAATAGATTTAAATACTCGCATTGAAAGAGTAGCGATGGGCAGGATTTTAGTATTCATAGGCACGCGGCCGGAGATACTCAAGATGGCGCCGGTGATACGCGCCCTCGATGGCGCCGGCGCCGATTTCAAGCTTATTTTTTCCGGGCAGCATTACGACAGGAATATGTCGAAGATTTTCTTTGAGGAGTTCCAGATTAGGGAGCCGGATGAAGAGATGCGGATAGGCGGCCAATCGCGCCCGGAACAAATCGCGTCATGCATAAAAAACGGGGCAAAACTGATAAAAAAGGAAGCCCCGGATACATGCGTCGTCAATGGCGACACCAACACCACGCTTGGCTGCGCGCTGGCCGCGGTGGCATGCGGGGTTCCATACAGCCATATCGAAGCGGGTTGCCGGTCTTTTGATTTTAATGTACCGGAGGAGTTTAATCGCGTGCTTGTTGACAGGGCCGCGAGCCTTCTCTTCCCCCCAACGTATAACTGCCTGGAGAATTTGTTATGCGAGGGGATACCAAGGGAAAAATGCCTCATGTTCGGCAATACGGCAGTCGATACTTTCAACTATTTGAAAAAAAAGGCGATGGGCAGGGAGGTGGCGGGTTTGCCGGAAGGCGGCTTTGTCCTCGTTACGCTCCACAGGCAGGAGAACGTGGACAACAAGGGGAGTCTGCGGAATCTGGTGCAGGCGATTTCGCAACTTGAGGAAGAAGTCGTGTTTCCGATGCATCCAAGAACGAGAAAGAACGTAAACAAATTCGGGCTTTGGGGCTATCTAAAGAAAAAAAACATAAGGGTGATTGAACCGGTCGGGTACCTTGATTTCCTCTCGCTCCTGCTCAGGTGCAGGTATGTAATATCCGACTCCGGGGGAGTTGTTGAGGAAGCGGCACTCGCAAAAAAGAGGATTGTAAGGCCATGCACCTATGTTGAGTGGTACGAAGTGATGGAAGAGGGAATCGGGGTATTATGCAGACCGGTGAAAGACGAGGTACTGCGTGCGGTTGAAAGGATAAAGGCCATGCGCGGGTTCCCGAACGTATATCCCGACCTGCATGCATCCGAGAGGATTGCAAAAGAGATTGTGAAGAGGTCCGGCACGAAATTCGAGACGAGGGACTTCATCGAGTTGGGCAGGCCGCGGCTGTGCCTGGACGGGAAAGGCAGGAAGCAGGTTGGTTTTGACGGAAATGGATTCGTGACATTTGATGGCAAAAAACAGAAGAATTGCTTGGCTTGGGTTGATTACAGATGAAAGTTACTCTGCTTTTTTCTGCGTACAGGGAAGGGAAGGGAGTTGGGGAAACCGTCAGGAAGCTCAGCGAATACGCGCAGAAGAGCCTCCGCGAGTACGAGATTGAGATAATCGGGATTGACGACGGCTCGAACGATGGAACTTACGAGGCGCTGGTCGAGGCATCGAAAAAGTACGGCATAATCGCCGAAAAAAATCCGGTCAACATGGGGCAGGGCGCGGCCTTCAGGAGGGGATTTGCGAGGGCTTCCGGCGAGGTTATAATCACCATGGACAGCGACCTCTCTTATCCGATTGGCGACATTCCAAAACTGCTCGCGAAGATTGAGGAGGGCTACGACCTTGTTTTGACGTCCCCCTTCACGAGGGAGAGCAGGATGGAGAACGCCCCGTTCATAAGGCTTTTCCTAAGCAAGGTTGGGAGCCTGATTTATTCTGTGACTGTCGGGGCGCGCATTTCCTGCTATACTGGCGCCTTCAGGGCGTACAGGGCGGGCATGGCCAAAAAATTGGAGTTCAGGGAGAACAGGTTCGGGGCCCAGGTTGAGATTATATGGCTGGCAAACAGGCTTGGATACCGGATTGCGGAAGTGCCTTCGATTCTTTCGGTGAGAAAGAGGGAGGACAGGGGCTCGAGCTTCAAGGTGGTGAAAGGGATAATCGAGCATCTGAGGCTGCTGGCCGTGCTCGTCATCAGGGATTTGAAGGGGAAAATAGGAATGGAAAGGCTGGTAAAATGAAAATACTCATGACCGGCGAGCAGGCTCGAGCGGGCGGGGATGTGAAATGAAAATACTCGTTACGGGCGGGGCCGGCTTCATCGGCTCCCATCTCGTGGATGCGCTGGCCAAAAAAAACGAAGTCGTTGTGCTGGACAATCTTTCAAGCGGGAGCGAAAAAAATCTCGAAGGCATGAAAGTAAAGCTGATTAGGGGCGACGTGAGGAATGTTGAAGACGTGAAAAAGGCCTGCGAAGGCGCCGAAGTTATATTTCACTTGGCAGCGCTCGCCTATGTTGCGGAATCAATAAAAAATCCGGCGCTTGCAGACGCGGTAAATTCTGGCGGAACGCTCAACATCCTGGAATGCGCGAGGAAAGGCGGGGTTCGCAAGGTGGTATACGCCTCTTCTTCGGCGGTTTACGGCAATGCGCCAGGCCTTCCGAAAACCGAGAGCTCCGAACTCTCGCCGGAATCGCCATACGCGATAACGAAGCTCGCGGGCGAGAGGTATTGCGCCATGTATGAAAAACTATACGGAATTGAAAGCGTATGCCTGCGCTACTTCAACGTTTATGGGCCGCGCCAGAATCCCGGGGGGGATTACGCGGCGGTCGTGCCGAAGTTCATCGAAGCGGTGAAAAGCGGGAGGCAGCCCGTTGTTTACGGGGACGGGGAGCAGACGCGCGATTTTGTTTTCGTGGACGATGCGGTCGGGGCGAACGTGCTCGCGATGAAAAAGGGAGTAAATGGAATCTTTAATATCGCCTCGGGGGAGGAGGTTTCGATAAACGGGCTGATTGAAGTTATTTGCAAAGTTATGGGGAAAAGCATTAAGCCGAAATACGCAAAGGCGAGGGCTGGGGATGTGGGGCGCTCGGCCGCTGACATAACGCTGGCCCGGAAGAAGCTCGGCTACGCGCCGAAATATGATTTGGAGCAAGGGATTAGGGAGACGGTTAGGCGAATTTAAGAACCCTCTCGGGGAATCTGGTAACCATGAAAATCGCCGTGATTGGGGCAGGCTACGTGGGAATCGTCACTGCCGCGTGCCTTGCCGGGATGGGCAACGAGGTCGTCTGCGTCGACAAGGATGCGGCGAAAGTGAAAAAAATAAACGCGGGCGGGGCGCCCATCTACGAGGAGGGGCTTGGTGAGCTGGTCAAGGCAGGCGTGAAAAAAGGAAGATTGAAGGCCACGGGCGAGATAAGCCGGGCAAAGCAGGCGGAAATCATTTTCATCTGCGTGGGAACTCCAACCGCGGGGGACGGGAGCGCCGACCTCTCGCACGTCAATGCGGTTGCGGATGGGATTGCGAAAATTATGAGCGATGCTTCACGATACTTTGTTGTAGTAGTCAAAAGCACGGTCCCGCCCGGAACGACGGACGAACTCGCTAAGAGGATAGCGGAAAAAAGCGGGAAGAAGGAGAATTCCAATTTCGGAGTTTGCATGAACCCCGAATTCCTGCGCGAGGGCTCGGCGGTGAAGGATTTCATGAATCCCGACAGGGTGGTGATTGGAAGCAGGGGCAAGAAGGCGGGCGAGGCGGTGCGAAAGCTCTTTTCCGCGTTCGAGGCCCCGGTCGTGATGACCGATGCCAAAACCGCCGAGATGATAAAATACGCGAGCAACACATTCCTCGCGGCGAGAATCTCGCTCATAAACGAAATCGGGAATATCTGCAAGACGATG
>JAPLWU010000036.1:16291-17108 GCA_026396425.1 Microcaldota archaeon
AAATCGGGAATATCTGCAAGACGATGGGAATCGACGTTTACGAGGTCGCGGAGGGAATGGGCTACGATAAAAGGATAGGGAAATCGTTCCTCAGGGCCGGGTGCGGGTTCGGCGGCTCGTGCCTCCCAAAGGACGTGAAGGCGCTTACGCACGAGGCAAGAAAGAAAGGCTACGAACCCAAACTGCTCGAGGCGGTAATGAAACTGAACGAGAAACAGCCATTAATGCTCGTGGATTTGGCCGAACGGAAGATTGGAGTGAAGGGAAAAACCTTCGCGCTCCTCGGGCTCGCCTTCAAGCCCGACTGCGATGACGTGAGGGAGAGCAGCGCCCTCACAGTTGCGAGGGAATTGGCTGCGAGAGGGGCAAACGTAATCGCCTACGACCCGCAGGCGATGGGGAACGCGAAAAAAGCCATGGAGAAGGAGGGAATAAGAATCAAATACGCGAAGAGCGCGAAAGAGGCAGTGGACGAGGCGGACGCCGTATTGATTGTTACCGAGTGGGGCGAGTTCGCGAACCCGAAACTTTACATCGGGAAGCCGGTTTTCGATGGGAGGAACGTATTTAACGGCAGGATTCCAAAGTTCCTCGATTACGAGGGGATTTGTTGGTAGAGGTGCGCAAGGCAGTCATACCCGCGGCCGGGCTCGGCACGAGGTTCCTGCCCGCAACGAAGTCGCAGCCCAAGGAGATGCTCCCGATAGTGGACAAGCCTGCAATACAGTACGTCGTGGAGGAGGCGGCCTCGGCGGGAATCGAGGACATAATAATCGTGAGCGGAAGGAACAAGAGGGCCATAGAGGACCATTTCGAC
>JAPLWU010000003.1 GCA_026396425.1 Microcaldota archaeon
CATTCTCCAAGGAACAGTTTCCGATATTTTCCAACGTTATTTTTTTGATGAAGAGACGATCGCCCTGTCTAAAAATTGGGTATTGATATTCGGAAGCTACAGTATAGTTATCAAAGTTTCTCATTTCGGCGTCAAATGTTATACTCGCGCTATAATCGCAACTATCTGCAAAAAGATTCGCACTAAGGACAAGCAGGACTATCAAACACAAAGTTCTTTTTATCAACCAAATCCCGATATAATATGCTCCTGGATGTTTTAAGACTTTGTGTTGAACTTTGTCGTATAAGATATGAAGGCAAAACCCGAATTTCCGAGGAAGCTCGGCAGGAGTAGGAAGGGAAAACCCATTCGTATCTGGAGCTTTTCGGAACGCCATGGGTTAAATGGCCGCAGACTCATTCAACAAACGAAATTCGGGATATGTTGTTTTCAGTAAAAAGGAGGCTGGAACCGACCGTATACTCAACTATTACGCGATCGTTTTTGTCTCGGATTATTTTAACGGGTTTTGTTATAGAAACATCTCTTTTCCCTTTATCTATACCCGTGTAAAGTAGAAATCCTTTGTACTCGGCACCATCAGTTGTGTGTACGATTATTGCGGCGCCTCCTTTTTCTCGTGATTTTAGGAATAGTAGGTCGTCCCATGCGCTAGCGGTTTCAGGAGTAAAATGCGTGTATCCGAAAAGAATTGCCAATACAAAAGGTACTGCGAAAATCAGAGATATGAGAACGACCAAGTTGGGTAGTTTCAAAAAGGAATAAACAAACGGGTCAATGGCGTCTATTCCATCGGAATAGGCTCCAACATGAACTAGGAGGTGGTAATAAAACAAAAAGATTATGAAGGAGAGCACTATGCTGAATAGGAGTTTATCAAAACTATCTAAAGAAGACTTTCGACGCCAAAATTTATAAAAAAGGACTAACGAGATGTAACCTGGCGAGATTAGACACAAAACGGCCCAAACTTCGCCTAACGAAGGAATCATTTTTTGTCACTCTTTTTTGGTTGGGATGTCGCTGGTTGGGGCGTCGCTGGTAACTGCCTATTGCCGGGGTCTTGAGCTCTTGTCGATTTTTCTATAAGTATTATAGGCTTGTCTTTTTTGTCCTCCATTTGCACCACCTTGTTGGATTTTGCGTTTATCTCACGACAGTCCCGCCGTGCGCCTTGCCATGGATGGCCTTCTCCACATCCGCAAAGCTCTTGCCGTTCACGAAATGCAGCTCCATCTTCGAGCGCGAGGCGAGCTTGCAGGCAAACAAATCGAACACGAAGTGCTCGCCCGCCTTCCTCGTGTCCGAGGCGAGGGCGAGGTTTATCATTTTTTCGTGCGTGAGGGACTTGTATTTCTTGGCCTTCTTGTTCTTGCTCGGGTCGGACGAGTAGACGCCGTTGACGTTGCTCAGATTGACGAGGCGCTTCGCGCCGAGCATTTCCGCAAGTAAAACGGCATCGGTATCCGTGGTTATGCCGGGAATCGTCCCTCCCATCACGATTATGCGGTCGCGCGAAAGAAGAGAAGCGTCGCGGAAGTCCTCGGGAACCGTGGGGTGGGCATGCTCCCCGAGCGCGGCTATCAGGAGGCGGGCGTTCTGCTTGGTTGAAACCACCGCGGCATCGTCGGCCAGAAATTCGTTCCCGCCGAGCGCCCGCACCGCCTTGGCGTATTCGCGGGCGTGCGAGCCGCCGCCGGTCACGATTGCGAGGCCGGAAGCCCTGTGCTTTATGAGCAGCTTCGAAAGCTGCTTGAGATACGCGGCATCCGGGGAGCCCGGGCAGATGAGCGAGCCGCCAACAGAGAGAACTATCATACAATCACCACAAACATGACAACCTTGCTGACTATTACAACCTTGCTGACTATGGATATATATTTAAGCGCTTTTATAAAAATATCATGAAGGAACTCGAAGCGGACGTGGCCGGAATAGTGAAGGAACTCGAAAGCAAGGAGAAGAGGCAGGACGAATTGCTTGTTCTAACTCGTTCGCTCGTCAGGAGCTGCTCCCTGTGCATAAAGATGATACACGGCGAGAAATTCGGCGAGGCCGGAAAAGAGGCCAAAAAAGCCGACTCGCTTATTGCGAGGATACGGAAGGCGGATGCCGGATTCCGCAACGTGGTGATGCAATCGTACCAGGAGTATGCGGAGATGAGGATTCTGCTCGGGCTCATAGACGACGGGAAAATCCCGAGGTATGCCAAGCTCGGGGTGCCGTACGAGGCCTATCTCAACGGTTTGTGCGACTGCGCCGGCGAGCTGAGGCGCGAGATGCTCGAGGAGCTGAGAAGGGGGAAAAAGAAGAAAGCCGAGGGGCATTTCACGCGGATGAAGGAGATATACAATGCGCTGCTGGCCATAAGGTTCTCCAACTCGCTCCTGCCGGGCTTCAGGCGAAAGCAGGACGTTGCGAGAATACAGCTCGAGCAGGCAAGAAGCGAAATACTCAGGAGGTAGGATAGGCGGGGAATTCGAACAATGGGGGAGAGGAGCGGATGACTCGGGGAAGAGACGAGGAGCGGGCTGAAAGCTTAGAGACGAGGGAAAGAAGCGAGATGCTCCGGGAATGGGTTTGGGCGGGGAATTCGGGAAGCGAGATTCCGGTTGATGTTCGAAATTGGAGTTAAGTTTGTTGATGTTCGAGGCCTGAATTGATTGCATTGTGTTTGTTGTTGATTGGAGAGGTGGTTTGGTGATATCCGTTGTCATACCCGTTCTGAACGAGGAGAAGTGCATCCGCGACTGCTTTGAGTCGCTGAAGAAGCAGGATTACAAGGGCGAGTGGGAGGTCATACTGGTCGACGGGCAGAGCACCGACAAGACGAGGGAGATTGCGAAGGAGTACACGAAAAACATCATAGTCGAGCCGCCCCGCGGACCCGGGAACGCGAGGAACATCGGCGCGAAAACCGCCAAATACCCGATAGTCGCTTTCATCGACTCGGACTGCATCGCGCCGGAGCACTGGCTGAGCGAGATCGCGAAGCAGTTCGAGGATGAGAAACTGGTGGGGCTTGGCGGGGTGCTGAGGCCGAGCGACGCCAGGACTCTCGACCGGGTGATGTTCAAGCTAAACGCCGACTGGTGGGTCAGGATTTCCGCCTTGCTCGGGATATACCAGCTTTATGGAAACAACTGCGCCTACAGGCTCGAGGCGTTCAAAAAACTTGGCGGCTTCAACACCAAGGTCAGCTTCTGGGAGGACACCGAGCTTTCCATGAGGGCGAAGAGAATGGGGAAGCTGCACATAGACGGGAGCCTGTACGTTTACACCTCGACCAGAAGATTCAGGCAGATGGGCTATATCAAGGTCGCATGGGTGAACGTGAAGGCCTTTTTCAACTTCTCAACCGGAAGGGAGATAAACACCAAATACTTCCAGGAGATAAAGCACGGGTAGCAGCACGAGTAGGCGGGCTTGGAGCGCGGCAGCCGCGCAGGGGCGCAGAGGGCTCCGTCCTAAGCTAACAGGTTCCCTTCACCGGGTCGCAGTTGCACCTCTTGCTGCTCGCAACCGGGTAGCCGTACTCGTTCCAGTCCTCGCGGCAGTACTCGGGCAGGAACTGGTTGAAGTAATAATGCTCCGAGGCGCCATTGGCGAGCAGCCTTTGGCCGTGGCAGAGCTGGTAGCCACTGTACATAACTATACCCGTGACTGTGAAGTTCGTGTTCCCGAACGTGACGTTGTTGCCGGGTATGCACCAGAAGTGGCTGCAGTCCGAGCCGGCGTAGATTATCGTGTTGGTCGCGTCGAAGCCGAGCGTCGTGTAGTAGTAGGTCGTGTTCTTCGTCTCCGTGCCCGCGTAGCCCATGAGCCCAATCTCGAACGCCTTGGAGTTCTCCTGGCCCCTCTCGCCGAACGCGCCCGAAACGAGGGCATAGCAGTCGAGCACTTCAAGGGGCTTGACAACGCAGTTGGCGCCGGCGTCTGTCCTGAGCTCAACCACGTCCTGGCTCGTCGAGTTGACGGTGAGCACGGCGTCGTGGGGGTTTATTATCCTCACGCGCACCCTGAAGTCGAAGCAGTTTATCGTCTTGAACTCCCTGGCCTCGCCCTCGAGGAAATACACCGAGGCGTCGAGCTGCGGCTTCACTATGCAGACCCCGCAGTCAGCGGCGCAGCTCGCGCAGGCCTCGCCATTCTCGCATCTCCCGTTGCCGCAGCAAGCGGAGAGCTCCTCAACTATGCAGGCGCCCTGGTCGCACGTCCCGGCCACGCACTTGGAGGGCGGCATAGCCAGGTCGAACGTCTGAAGCGCGGCGTTGAAGATGGGCAGGTAGTCCTCGAAATCCACCGGCGTAGACACGTATGTGAACGCGTAGGCCGTCGCGTTGCGGATGAGGAAGACCTTCGAGGCCCTGAGGGCCATTCCCCCGAGCGTGAAATCATAGGTTATGCGCCTGGTTTTGAATGAACGCAAAGTTCCATTCTCATCCGAAAGCAGCCTGAAGCCCGAAACCGATTTCCCAAGTTCCGAAAGTTTTTCCGGAACATAGAGGTCGAGCGGGTAGTCGTAGGCCTGCTTCTCGGCC
>JAPLWU010000086.1 GCA_026396425.1 Microcaldota archaeon
AGGAAAAGCTCACGCTCACTGTCAAGCGGCTTGGCCGCGTCACGGGCGCGCTTTTCGAGAAGAAACCCGGCGAGTTGGTCGGGATAAGGGGGCCTTACGGGAACGGCTGGCCAATGAAGGAGATAAAGGGGAAGAGCGTGCTCGTAGTTGCCGGCGGAGTCGGCTTGCCCCCGCTTCGGCCGGTAATCTATGAAATACTCCGCAATCGCTCGAATTACGGCGACGTCCACCTATGCTACGGGGCGAGGACTCCGGCCGACCTCGTCTTCTGCGACGAGATGAAGGAATGGGCCAAGGGGATAAACACCCACCAGACGGTCGACGTCTGCGGGGCGGCATGGATGGGCGACGTGGGCTTTGTCGCCAAGCTCGTGGACAAGCACATAAAGAAGGAAGAAAACCTCATTGCGCTCATGTGTGGCCCTTCCATAATGATGACGGCCGCGAGCAAGGCGCTCCTAGGCAAAGACTGCAAGAAAAGCCAGATTTACGTTTCGCTCGAGAGGCTCATGCACTGTGGAATCGGCAAGTGTGGCCACTGCATGGCAGGAGGAAAATACGTGTGCCAGGACGGCCCGGTTTTCAGGCTTGACGAAATGGAGGGCCTCTCGGAAAGTCTGTTGTGATAAAAATGGCAAAACCCAGAGTAGCCATTTATTCGCTGACCTGTTGCGCGGGATGCCAGCTCGAGGTTCTCGATACTGAAGAGTTTCTCGAAATCGTGGGCCTTGTCGACATCGTGCGCTTTCCGATAGCAATTGCCAAAAAGGAGGAGGGCCCGTTCTACGCCTCCTTTGTTGAAGGCATGGTCACGACTCCGCAAGAGATAGAGACGGTCAAGCAAATCCGCAAGAACTCCAAGTTCCTGATCGCAATCGGCGCCTGCGCCACCTATGGTGGTGTGCCGACAATCCGGAACACAATCCCGCAGAGGAAGGCAGAGGAGATTGTTTACGGGAAAAATGCGGGCCACATCGTTTCGATAAAGCCGGCCGGAGTCGGCGAATACGTGGAAGTCGATTACCTGGTTCACGGGTGCCCCATCAACAAGCACGAGTTCGTGCGCGTCGTAAAGGCCCTTCTTGCCGGAATCGTCCCGCTCCAGAAGGACGAGGCGGTCTGCACCGAGTGCAAGATGAAGGGCAACAAGTGCCTTTTCAAGGAGCAGATTTGCATGGGCCCGCTCATCCAGTCGGGCTGCGGCGCAACCTGCCCGTCGGTAGGGCTCGCGTGCTACGGCTGCAGGGGCCCGAAGGAAGACGCGAATGTCGACGAGTTCGTCATGCTCGCGAAAAAACAGGGCTACAATGACGAGGAGATAAAAAATCTGCTCGGAAGGTTTGCCTGCACGGCTAAGCAATTCAGGAAATATTTGGGATGAAAGTGGTGTAACAACCATGACAATGAAAAAACGAAAAACGGCGTCCTCGAGTTTCGAGTTCGAAATTTCGAGTTGGATTGAGTGAGCAACCATGACAATGAAAAAACGAAAAACGGCGTCCTCGAGTTCGAGATTATTCGAGATTGTCCGAGATTGTTGATTGTTTGGAGTAGTGCATCGAATGACAACGATAAAGCTTGACCACATAACCAAAATCGAGGGCCATGCCGACCTTCACGTGCAGGTCGAGGGGAAGAGCGTGAGGAAGGTCGAGCTCAAGGCGACCGAGGGAGCCCGCTTCTTTGAGGCCTTCGTGAGAGGCAGGAAATACCACGAGCTGCCAATCCTGACCTCGCCAATCTGCGGAATCTGCAGCCAGGCGCACGTGATTGCCGCAATAAAGGCCGCCGAGGACGCCACGGGCATAACGCACTCTGAGCAGACGGAAGCGCTGTTCGAACTCCTCAACCTCGCCCAATACATACAGAGCCACAACATCCACCTTCATTTCCTCGCGCTTCCGGATTACCTGGGCTACGGCGATGCAATCGAGATGCTGCCGAAATACAGGACGGAAGTCGACAGGGCCCTCCACTTCAAGAGGTGGGCGAGCGAATTCCTGGTTGCGATAGGCGGGAGGGACATGCACCCCGTTCGGGCGCAGGTGGGTGGGTTCTCTCGCGTGCCGGACAGGCGCACGGTCCGAGCCATGGTTGACAGGCTCAAGAAGATGGCGCCCGAGACGGGAAAAGTGGTCGAGCTGATAGCATCCCTCGAAGTTCCGGACTTCAAATCCTCCACGCGCTGCGTCTCGCTCAAGAGCAAGGGCGAATACGCGACAACGAGGGGCAACGTATTCGTGAGCGGCGACGGCGGGTTCGAGTTCAAGCAGAAGGACTACTTCATGAACATAAAGGAGCAGATTGACGACTACTCGACCGCGAAGATGGGCGTATTCGGCGGAAAGCCATACATGGTCGGCGCGCTCGCGAGGGTCAACAACAACTTCAACGAGCTCTCGCCAAACGCGAAGGATGCGGCAAAGGCGTCGGGAGTTTCATTCCCGAGTTCGAATCCCTTCCACAACAACCTCGCGCAGGCCATCGAACTCGTTCATTCGGTTGACAGGGTAATCGAGCTTGCCGATTCAATCAAATTCAAGAACGAGAATTGGGATTTGAGGAAACAGAAGCCCCAGGATGGCCGGGGAGTCGGCGCGGTAGAAGCCCCGAGGGGAACGCTATACCACGATTATACTGTAAAGAACGGAATAGTGCAGAATGCGAACATCATCACGCCCACCCTGCAGAACCTGCGCAACATCGAAAATGACATCCGAAACTACCTGCCCTCGATACTCGACAGGCAGGAACCGCAGATAAAGGGCGAGATGGAAAAGCTCATCCGCGCCTACGACCC
>JAPLWU010000023.1 GCA_026396425.1 Microcaldota archaeon
GGAGATGGAGGAGATTGCCGCAGGAAACAAGAAAAAGGAGGACGTAATCGGGGAGGGCAAGGAAGTTCTGAAGAAAATCCTCGGGGAAATCCACGATAACGAAGAGAGGATAGGCCTTGATTTGGTTTCGAGCATCCGCACGACCGAGGCGGCCGGCAATATTCTGGGCGACTGCAGGGAGTGCGGCGGAAAATTGCGGATGCTCCGCGGAAGAACGGGCAGCAAGTTCGTGGGCTGCTCCAACTATCCAGACTGCCGGGCCACCTTCCCGCTGCCGCAGAAGTACGGAGTGGCCCCGACAACTAAGGTTTGCGAGAAGTGCAAAACCCCCATTGTTCGCGTTTTCTGGAAAGGCGGGAAGGGCTTTGATATGTGCCTCGACCCGCAATGCGAGACGAAGAAGAACTGGGGGAAGAAGGAAAAGAAAAAAGATGAAGAAAGCCCGCCCAAGACGGAATCGGAAACCAAAAAGAAAGCGGAAACGAAAAAGGGCATTGGTAGCTAGCCCCGAAAAAATCCGAAACCGGAACAAGAAAGAAAATTCAAATTCTTCCTGACAGGTAGTACACAACTTTCGGCCTTCCGAGAGGAAGGCGCTGCGTCGTTCTCTTTACAAGGCCGCTCCTGAAAAGCGAGCGAAGCCTCTTCATCGTCGTCGAATGGGTCAGGCCGAGCGCAGAGGCAAGTTCCTCGCCGTCCATGGGCCTTATGAGCAATTCGAGAACCCGCTCCTTGAAAATCTCCTGCCCCGCCGAGGTTATGCGCTTGAGGTTGGACTGCTTCTTTTCAAAATTCGAGTTTGATTCCGAAGGGGAGAAACTGCCGAGCCTGTTCACGCGCGAGGATAAATCCTCTTTTGTCTTTGAAACGAAAGTTCTTGGCGTCAGCTCCGCAATTTTTTTTCGCAGATTCAAGACGCGGTAGGAATACTCCTCGTCCTCTTCTTCGGATACGCCGGCCGATTTCCATTCCTCAAGCAATTCGAGTTCCGAAAGCAGGCGGGTGGAATATTTCTCCCCGAGGAAATGGAGCATGAGCGGCCTGCCGGCGAGCCAGCGCAAATCCGCCCCTGCGAGTTCCTTCTCGCCGAAATCCGTTTCGAGCGTGCGCGCCTTCTCGAACTGCGAGAGGTATTTGCGCGCCGAAATGGGGAAAACGGTCGTCGAGCCGGAAAGATTTATGTGGGGATACCTAATGGAGCGCACGGGAACGCGCTCCCCGTGAATGAAGACAAGGGCTTTTAGCATAATCTTATTAAAACCTCCAGTAATTAAATTACTATGCAAGGAAGCAAGCGCGCGTACATTGTCATTCTCGGCTCGCTCATGAGCGGGCTGGGCAAGGGAATCGTGACTTCTTCTATAGGCAAGATTCTCCAGGGTAGAGGCCTCAGAGCCGTGCCCATAAAATTCGACGGCTACCTGAATGTGGACTGCGGCACAATGAACCCCTTCAGGCACGGCGAGGTTTTCGTTCTCGACGACGGAACCGAGTGCGACATGGACTTCGGGACCTACGAGAGGTTCCTCAACGTGACGCTAAAGGGGCAGAACAGCATAACCGGGGGAAAAATCTTCAAGCACGTGATAGAGAAGGAGAGGAAGGGCGGATACCTCGGCTATGACGTGCAGATAGTCCCGCATCTGACCGACGAAATAAAAGGCTGGGTTAGGGGGGTCGGCGAGACTTTCAATGCTGACGTCGTGCTAATCGAAGTCGGCGGAACCGTCGGCGATTTGGAGAACGGCTACTTCATCGAGGCCATGAGGCAGCTCTCCCTCGATGAGAGGGTCGTGTTCGTGCAGCTCACGTATGTTCCTGCGCTCGTCACGGGCGAGCAAAAAACGAAGCCAAGCCAGCACGCCAACAGGCTCATCGCGAGCCTCGGAATCCATCCCGAAATAATAATTTGCAGGATTGAGGGGAAGCTTGGACCGAACGAGAGGAAGAAAATCAGCATGTTCTGCAACGTCCCGGAGGAGGCGGTAATCGACGACCCCAACATCGCGACCATTTACGAGCTCCCGCTCCTTTTCGAGAAGAACGGGCTTGCGAGGATACTCCTGAACAAGCTTCGCATGAAGGCGAAGAGGAGGGACCTAAAAGAGTGGAAGGGAATCGTCAACAGGGTAAAGAAGCCCAAGAAGAAGATAACCGTGGGAATAACGGGCAAATACACGCGGGTGAAGGATTCTTACATAAGCATAAGCGAGGCCCTCGTCCACGCCGGCGCCTCCAACAACTGCGACGTGGAAATCAGGTGGATTGAAACCAGCGAGATAGAGGACAAGGGCGACCTTTCGGAACTCAAGGGCTGCGACGGCATAATCGTGCCTGGCGGATTCGGGGCGAGGGGAACCGAAGGAAAAATAAGATGCATACAGCATGCGCGGGAGAAGAAAATACCCTATCTCGGCCTGTGCTTCGGGATGCAGCTGGCGGTCGTTGAATGGGCGAGGAACGTGAAGGGGCTGAAGGGGGCGAACTCGACGGAAATAGACCCCAAAACCCCGCACCCAGTCATAGACCTGCTACCCGAGCAGATGAAAATAACGGAGAAGGGAGCGACCATGAGGCTGGGCGGCCATGATATCGAGGTAAAAGACGGTTCGAAAGCCCATGCCGTTTACGGCAAAAAAATAATCCGAGAAAGGTTTAGGCACAGGTACGAAGTTAACCCAGAATACATTTCGAAACTTGAAGGCGAAGGACTTGTATTTTCAGGCAAGGCACCGGGCAGGGAGATAATGCAGATTATGGAGCTCACAAACCATCCATTCTTCATGGCCTCGCAGTTCCATCCTGAATTTACTTCGAAGCTCGAAGAGCCCAATCCGCTTTTCAGGGAATTCGTGAAGGCCTGCCTGAAATAATTGGATAAGAAGTATGGGCCCGCGGAGGTTTTCGAAAGGGCGAATCCCTCTCCCTTCAATCGAACTCCGGATCTCCACCTTGTAAGGGTGGCGTCTTACCATTCGACTACGGGCCCTAGGGTGGATATTATACGAGAGGACGTTTATAATTCATCCGACTTCTTTTCCGTCGCCCTTGCTGGTATACCTCTGGTCGCTCATCTCGGCCTTCCACCAGCTGCCGTATTTGTCGACCGCCTGCTCCTCCGCGCTCTTTGACTTGCCGACGGCGTATTTCATGTGCTCGATAGTTATGAGGGGCGCGCCCTCGAGCACTGCCTTGTCTCCGGCCAGCTTGACGATTCCGCTCAAATCCCTGAGGCGGAGCGTAAGCCCGGCGACATTGTCTATCGCCTTCGCCCTTCTCTTCGCCTCCTCGATTACCTCCTCGACCGCCTCCATCTCTGCGTGCGGAATCCTCCCGTCCTTTACTATTTCCTGGGCGACGAACTGCACGAACTTGGCCCTGTTTTCTTCCGTATCCGGAATTGTCGTTGAAAGGAGGAGTTCGTAGCCGTTGCCGGAAATTCGGGAACGGAGAGGGGCGAGCAGGTGGGGGAGGTTTGAGGTGTTCACCGCTCCGACCAGTATGAATTCGCAGGGAACATCGTCAACCTTGACTGATGCGCCGGTGCTCGAGGCATTCCTGCCGACAATCGGGAATTTTTTCTCCTGCATCGCCGTGAGCAGGTAGCCCTGCAGGTATCCGAGGGTAGAAACCTCATCGACGAACAGGACCCCTTCGTGCGACTCGTGGACCGCGCCGGGAACGACGCGCTGGTAGGGCAGGATGCCAACTTCGGGATGGCCTCCGTACGGGTCGTGTTTTATGTCGCCGAGCAATTCCGTTTCGCTGGCGCCGGCATACTGCACGAAAGTCTTGCGCTTGAGGGGCACGATGATTTTGCGCGGCCTTCGCACCATGTCGCTCTCCATATCGCCAAGAGACTTCTGGTCGTACATCACGATTTTTCCGTCTTCGGAGCGCTCGTAGACCACGATTTCCTCGTTCCCGTTCGAGAAGGTCCTGGTCGTGTGAACCTTGTCCTCGAGGGGCTGTATCACGCCGAACATCATGTCATCGAACGGGGACGCCTCCTTCCTGTATTTCTCGGCCCCGCAGGACGGACAGGTCGGAACGTCGAAACGCGAGAGCTCCCCACAGCGCCTGCACCTGAAGCCGAGGCGCTCCGAAACGAAAGAGGGAACCTGCATGGGGAGTAGGAGCTTGCCCGCCGCCTGGCGCCTGTGGCGCGCTATCGTCTCCCTCGTCCTGATTTCAACGGTCGGCCTGTCGGGATTTGCAGGGTTATGGAGAACGGAAACCTCCTGAGTCGGAGCGGGAATCAAATACGCTATGGCCTGGGCTATCATGCTCTTTCCAGTGCCCGGAGGGCCGATGAGAAGGAGATGCCTGCGCTGCTTCGCGACTATGCGGGCAACCTGCACCGCCTCGTCCTGGCCGATTATGGCTTCCAGCGGGTCGGCGGGCAGCTTAACTTCTTGCGTTGTTCGCGCTTCCACAGACACCCTTCTTCCGCTAAATTTTATTAATTCTACCCAACATGGCAAAAAATAAAAAATAAGAACTGCATCGCACGGAATTCGGGCGCACCGAAAGGGGGTTGGAACGCACCGCACGGGATTTGGGCCAGAAGCGTCCCGTTCCCTTCTCCTCTGGGAGAAGCTTCCTCACGGCGTCGCTTTCCCTCGCGTCAACCTTCTCCGAGGCCGGGAGTTCCGCGCAGAGGCGCGCAACAGGCATTTCTGGAGTATTGTTTCCCGTTTATTCCATGTCCCCTATTTTTTCGTGGCTATTAGGAGGCTCTCCGGCTTCCTGAAGAGGTTTCCCGTCCTCACGCCGACAATAACTTTTATCCCGCGCGCCTCGGCGAGGTCCACGAGCCTCTGCGTGACTATCCCGTCGAACACGATGGCGTGGGGCGACTCGCCGTCACTGATTACCTTCAGCAGGTCCCTCACCGGAATCTCAGCCTTCTGCTGCAGGTTCTCGTCATACGTCCTCGCCCTGAGGGTATTCTCGAGCTCGTTAAGGCTTTTGAGCAGCGGCTCGGGCGGGAGAGCGACCGGCGGAGAAGGCGGCTGGGAACGCTCCTGCGCCTGCGGCTGTATCGCCTGCTCGGAAGTCGGCTGAAGAACCTGCTGCTCCCTTTGCTGGGGCTGGAACGGCTGGTCTGCCTTTGCAAGCTGCTGCTGGACCTGCGGCTGTTCGGGATGGGCCTGCGGCTCGGGTGCAAAAGCCCCTCCCTCGGTCTGGGGCTCCTCTGGCCTCGAGTACTGTTCCTCCCTCTGCCTGAACCTGCCCCTGCCCGAGTCCCTGTCGCGCATTTCGGACTTGAACTCACTCCTTACCTTGGGCTTGGGCTTCCTTCCGTCAATCTGGTCGATTGGGACGCTCGAGCGCAGGGCCTTTATGAGCTCCTTTCTCGTGAGCTCCTCGACCTCCTTGCCTGCAGGCGCCCTTGCCACGAAGTCTAGGTCTGCCACCTGCGAGATTTCGCGCAGGATGATGTCGCCTCCCCTGTCGCCGTCGAGGAAGATGGTGACCTCCTTCTCCCTGCAGAGCGCGACGATGCTCTTCGGGACGTTGGCCCCTCCGACCGCCACGCAGTTGTTTATGTCGTTCTTGAGCAGGTTGAGGATGTCCGCACGCCCCTCCACAATCACAAGGGAGTCATAGGTGGTTATGCGTGGCCCGCACGGGAGTTTCTCAGGCCCGTAGGTGTCAATCTCGGCAATTTTCACTTCCTTCCTGACCAGCTCGGATATCTCCTTGCTTTCTGGAATCTCGTTCATAAGCAGGTTCTTGAGCAAATCCTTGGCCCTGTTGACCACTATCTTGCGCTTCATGCTCCGCGTGTCCTCTATCTTGTCGACGTTTATGGTGGCATCGCACGGCCCCACCCTGTCGACGGTTTCGAGTGCCGCGCCCAATATGCTCGTCTCGACCATGTCGAGGCTCGAGGGCAGCTGTATTGTGCCAACGCTCTTGCCTCCCTTGACGTTGAGCTCGACTTCAATCCTGCCGATTCTCCCGTTCTTCTGCAGCTCGCGCAAATCAAGCTCGTCGCCGAGGAGGCCTTCGGTCTGGCCGAATATGGCACCAACGACGTCGGGCTTTTCCACGAGCCCGCCAATCTCAATCCTCGCATATACCAAATATTTGACAGTGTCAATGTACGTCTTTCCCATTTCAATCACCCTTCATCATTCAATTCCCGACTTTCTCGAATCAACCCGGCTTTCAGGTCGAATTTCAATTTCGAATTCATTCGGCTTTTTTTCGAATCGCGTTCCATTTTTCGAATCCGGGCAACTTCGCCGGTTCGTTCGCTTTCATTTCTGTTTTTCGAATCGAATTTCGTTTTGTTTTTTCATTCTGTTTTTTTCGAGTTTCGTTCAATTTCTCGTTCATTTCTCTTTTTCGAGGTTCATTCCATTTCTCATTCATTTTTTCTATTTTCGAGTTTCCTCGCTTTTCGAATCGAATTTCATTTTGTTTTTTCATTCTATTTTTTCGAGTCTCATTCAATTTCTCGTTCATTTCTCTTTTTCCATTTTCATTCGGTTTTTCGCTTTCAAACCGGGTTTCGTTTTTTGGATTACCCGGGGGTTTTCTACTGCCCGGGGGACTGCGCCAGCCTGCGGAACTCGTCCTCGTGCATGTCGACCTCGAGGAGCTTTCTCCTTCCTGACGCGCCCCGCAGCAGGCGCACGCGGCAGCCAAGGAGCTTCTCCAGGCCCAGCACGAGCTCGGTATTGGCCCTGCCCTTCTCCGGGCGGGAGCGCACCTCGACCTCGTACCTGCTGCCGTGCATCCCTAGGCGGAATCCGCTGGAATTCGGCACTACCGAAACCTCGATTATCATCGATATCCCTATATGGAACACAGAACGAGCAGGAATGTGCTGTGCATTGTTGACTGCAGTTCACGGCTCGCTGAAGCTCGAACAGCCATCCATGCACAGCGCGTATATCATGAATTTCCTTATTTATAAGCGTTAGAGGCTTTTTTTTCTTTTTTCCCCTTTAACCGCCAATTCCGACAGAGGAGAGGCGCGAATCCTTCAATATTCCGGCCGCCCCTTCATTCGCAGCGTAAATCGAAATTGGAAAGCCAATAACTTCGTTTAGACTAATATCCGACTTGTTTCGAATTTCCCCTACTCGCATGTCTGTTTCCATACAGGGGTATTGGGTGCTGGAAATTTTATAAACCCATAGGGAAAGAAACGCAACCCGGGCAGTAGGGATAAAAACAAAAACCTGCGAATCTGCGCAATTTGCGCCCCGATTTTCGCCCGGCGAAAATGGGCATCTTCGGGCTTCGCCCGAAGCTTGTCGGCGCAAATGCGCATTTTTGCCCGCTGGCAAAAATTGCACCCTCGGGGGCGCAGTAACGGGTCGAGGGTTGGGTGGGGGCGCCGCTTTAGCGAGGGCGAGGGACGGGGTGGGAACGCGTTTTGGCCGGTGGCCCGTTCGGGGCGCGTTTTTGGGCTTATTGACGAGTTTGGGCTTGGCGGGGGCGTTGCTTCACCGGGAGGTTGGGTGAGTTGGAAACGCGTTTTTGGCCCGCGGGATTGTTCGGGGCGCCTTAGGCGAGGCAGGGCGGGTTGGGGCCGGTTTTGCTGGGGTTGGGGCTGACTCGGGACGTGTTTTTTGCGCGAGAACGGCGGAGCGGGTTGTCCTGTTTTTGGGTGTTGGTTTAAATACCTTGGATTACTTATTAGAAGCCTGTTTATTGGTATGCGGTGGAGAAAATGAAGGTCAGGGAGATATCGCTCTACTCGGAAAAAGTCAGCGAGGAGGACGTCAGGCACTTCTTCAACCTGCTCATCAAGTCGAGGATACCCAGGTTCGGATTCCTGGATTTTTCGGGCGTTTTCTCCATAAACAAGGTCAAGATGGTGATCAGGAGGCAGCTCAACACGGTCAAGTTCTTCGTAAAGGAGGGCAGGTCGCTTCACGAGCTCGGCATGCTCATTTTCCCATACAAGCTCTCCGACCCCATGGAGATAACGACCAAGCGGGGCTCGTTTTTGCCTTTCCCCAAATTCTACCTTCTCATGGGCCACAATGACTTCCTCAGTTTCATGCTCAAGGAGAGGATTGAAGAGGTGAACCTGAGCGTCAGCAAAATACTGTGGAAATTCGTCAGCGTGGGCACCGGAGTGACGGAGTCAGGCAGGAAATGCATAATGATAAGCCTGAACCCGGCGAGCTTCATGCGGGTTGATTTGGAAAAGAACCCCTCGGTTTACATAGAGCTGCTCGAGCCCATACCCAAGCAGATGTCGATAAGCTCGCAATTCCCCGTGTTCGAGGAAACGGGCACGAATGTCGGAGTGGACAACTTCGACGTTTTCCAGCACACGCTCCTGCTGGGCGCGTCAGGAACCGGGAAGACCATGGGGCTTTTCGCTCTTGTGAGGGCAATCAAGGCCAAATACAAGAATGACGTCCGCATTGTGGTGCTCGACCCGCATGGCGAGTTCAACCGCATATTCCGCAACGAGAAAATAGTCGACTTGATACACAACTACATCGAGCCCCTCGATGTCGGCGGGCTTAAGACGCCGTTGATGACGCAGCTGATCGCACAGCTCCTCGCCTCTGCCATAGGGAAGGAGAACAAATACTCGGAAAGGGTGCTCTTCTACGCCGTGCATCTCCTTTCTGCCGTGGACAAGATGAGCCTCAAGAACGTCAGTTTGCTTCTCACAGACTCCGCGAAAAGGGCCGAGTTCGTCTCGCAAACGGAGAATGATGAGGTCAAGAGGTTCTTCGATGAGGAGTTCAACGACATCTACATACACCACTTCAACGACGCGGTTCTGCCGGTGCTCAACTTCATAGGCGAATACGAGCTTTACCTTGGGGGCGACAAGAAGAGGGAGAACCTCCTCGACCTCATAAAGGGCGATAAAATCACCGTTGTTTCCTTCAACCCCAACTTCTTCGGAAAGAGGATGATAAACTTCCTCGCCGGCGCCATCATAAACCAGATGTACATCCTGGCCATAACGGGCAAATTGGATAAGCCGACTATACTTGTAACGGACGAATTTCACCGGGTGGAAACTCTCGTAGTGCGCGATTTGCTGGCCGAAACGAGGAAGTTCGTGAACCCTGGAACTTTGAACCTTAATATCTATGACTTAACCAATATACCGTCTGATTCGGCATAAATCCAGACAGAAGTTCGCCCAGATAGCGGAAAAACAACCAAGATCCCAAGAGCCATGTTA